>JBATIN010000192.1:0-15949 GCA_049667765.1 Flavobacteriaceae bacterium | reverse complement strand
AAGTAAGGGTTCCACTTTATGACCTTTATTGTTCGCGACGCGATCATATTTGTTAAAATTTTCTTTCCTATTTATTTCATCAATCGGCCTTAGGCTGCAGATGAGATACGTTTTTGTTTTTTGAGTAATCAGCAGTTCCGGATCATTTAAAAGATGATTTCGTCGATTGCTTTTTAATTCGAATGCATTGCAAAAAAAATTCCATCAAATAAATCCATTATTTAAAAAGTAAAACCATGAGGGCAACCCCTATTTTAAAAGTTTTGTTCGTTATATTCATGATTGCGAGCTGTCAATCTAAAAAAGAAGAGAAAAAAGAAGATATCAAATATCTGGTAACCAGTCCTATTTTAAAGGATACGGTGATAACCAAAGACTATGTATGTCAGATACATTCCATTCGCAATATTGAACTACGGGCCTTGGAAAGAGGCTACTTAAAGCAAATTTGGGTCGATGAAGGCCAATTTGTAAAGAAGGGCCAAAAAATGTTCGGCATTATGCCCAATGTGTATCAAGCCGATCTTCAGAAAGCCAGTGCCGAAGCAAAGGCGGCGGAAATAGAATTACAGAATACCCAATTATTGGCAGATGGCAATGTGGTTTCGGCCAACGAGCTGGCTTTGGCCAAAGCTAATTTTGATAAGGCAAACGCAGAGGTAGCCTTGGCACAGACGCATTTAGGTTTTACCGATATCAGAGCCCCTTTCGATGGGTTAATGGATCATTTACATGTTAGGGAAGGTAGTCTTCTAGACGAAGGCGAACTGTTGACAAGTCTTTCCGACAATAGTAAAATGTGGGTCTATTTTAACGTGCCAGAGGCCGAGTATTTAGATTACATCACCAGCGATGATAAGAATACCAAAAAAGAGGTCGCCCTATTAATGGCAAACAATAAACGGTTCAACCAAAAAGGATTGGTGGAGACCATAGAAGGAGAATTCAATAGCGAAACCGGCAACATTGCCTTTAGGGCGACCTTTGATAATCCTCAAGGTATTTTAAGACATGGCGAAACAGGTAGTATTTTAATGGAAGTACCACACACCAATGCCTTGATCATTCCGCAAAAGGCAACTTTTGAAGTATTGGAAAAGAAGTATGTATTCGTAATCGATCCAAATGGCGTGGCACATCAGACCGAAATTAAGGTCGCCGGTGAGCTTCCCGATCTTTTTATCGTTGAAAAGGGTATAACCGAGAAAGACAGATTTTTACTCGATGGAATTCGCATGGTAAAAGAAGGCGATAAAATCGAAACTGAATTTATGGCACCGAAATCGGTCATTGATAAACTGTCATTGTACTCGGAGTAATTCATATCTAATTAGCGAAAAAGATGTTTAAAAAATTCATAAAAAGACCGGTACTGGCGATTGTCATATCGGTAATGATTGTGTTTACCGGCCTTTTGGCGATAAAGCAATTACCAATTTCACAGTTTCCTGAAATAGCACCTACTACGGTCAATATTTTTATTGCCTATCCTGGGGCGAGTGCAGATGTTTTGGTGAACTCTACATTGATTCCCCTAGAAACCGCTATCAATGGGGTACAAGGAATGCGATATTTGGCCTCTGATGCCACCAGCGCCGGTGAAGGTACACTGCGTATTATTTTTGAACCTGGTACTGACCCCAACAGGGCGGTTGTAATGGTGAAGACAAGGGTTGACCAGGTCATGCCTAACTTGCCCGACCTAGTGCAACGTGAAGGGGTAATAATAACTCCGGTTCAACCTAGTATGTTAATGTATGTGAACCTTTTTGCCGAAGATGAACATAACGACGAAAAGTTTCTCTATAACTATGCTTACACCAAAATTATTCCGGAAATACAGCGAATCAACGGTATTGCAAGTGCCCAAATTTTGGGTAGCCGAAAATATGCCATGCGGGTTTGGTTGAAACCGGATCGTATGAGGGCTTACAATGTATCGGCGGAAGAAATCATGGAGGCCATGCAGGACCAAAGTGTCATCGCAAGACCTGGAAGGTTGGGCCAAAGTTCGGGGATTAAATCACAATCTTTGGAATACGTGCTAACCTATATCGGCAGGTATAATGAACCCCAGCAATACAAGGATATCATTGTACGTGCCAATGCAGAAGGTGAGGCCATTACACTGGGCGATTTGGCAGATGTTGAACTAGGAAGCGAGTTCTTCGATATTTATTCTAATCTCGATGGACACCCATCGGCCTCTATTATTTTAAAGCAGACTTTGGGCAGTAATGGTAAGGATGTTATTGACGAAGTAAAGGCAAAATTGATAGAACTTAAAAAAGACCTACCCCCAGGTTTAGATTATAAAATCAATTATGACGTGGCCAATTTCTTGGACGCATCCATAGAGCAAGTACTGCATACCTTACGTGATGCCTTTATTTTGGTAGCTATTGTGGTCTTCTTGTTCTTGGGTGACTGGCGTTCAACATTGATTCCGATTATCGCAGTGCCCGTATCGTTGATCGGGGCCTTCTTTGTGATGCAAATGTTCGGACTATCGATTAACCTGATCACCTTGTTCGCCTTGGTTTTGGCCATTGGTATTGTAGTAGATAATGCCATTGTGGTGGTCGAGGCCGTTCACGTAAAGATGGAAGAAACAAACATGACGCCCTATAAGGCATCGACCGAGGTATTGGGTGAAATTGGAGGTGCGATTATAGCCATTACCTTGGTTATGGTTTCCGTATTTATTCCGATTTCTTTTATGACAGGGCCCGTAGGCGTTTTCTATCGTCAGTTTTCGATTACTATGGCCGGCTCAATTATTATATCGGCCGTAGTAGCGCTTACCCTAACCCCGGTACTGTGCGCAATTATGTTAAAGAACAATCATGGTAAACCGAAGAAGAAATCACCAGTTGACCGTTTTATAGCCTGGTTCAACAAAGGTTTTGAAAAATTGACTGGCGGTTATGTTGGCTTGTTGAATAAAATAGTGACCAGAAGAATTGTAACCTTCGGAATGTTGATCGCGTTCTGTGCCGGAATTTTTTTCACCAACGAATCACTCCCTGCAGGATTTATCCCCAATGAAGATCAAGGAATGATCTATGCGATTATACAGACCCCTCCCGGTGCCACATTAGAACGCACCAATGATGTGGCCAGAAAGTTACAACAGATCTGCGAAGAAATTGACGGAGTAGAGTCCGTCTCCTCACTTGCAGGTTATGAAATAATGACTGAGGGCCGTGGATCAAACGCAGGTACCTGTTTGATCAACTTAAAACCTTGGAACGAACGGCATCACTCGGTACATGAGATTATGGAGGAATTGGAAGAGGAAACCAAAAACCTTGGGGCAAGAATCGAGTATTTTGAACCCCCGGCAGTACCCGGTTTTGGCTCATCGGGAGGGTTTTCCATGCGTTTGTTGGACAAGACAAACTCGACTGATTATCATGCTTTTGGTAAGATAAATGATGATTTTATGGATGCCCTTTCGAAACGGGAAGAACTAACAGGATTGTTCTCCTTTTTTTCAGCGAATTACCCGCAATACGAACTGATCATCAATAATAAAATAGCAATGCAAAAAGGGGTTTCTATCGGTAAGGCCATGGAAAACCTGAATATTTTGATCGGTAGTACCTACGAACAAGGGTTTATACGGTTTGGTAGGTTCTTTAAAGTCTATACGCAGGCCGCACCTGAGTATCGCGCACTTCCTTCAGATCTTGAAAAACTCTTTGTCAAGAACGAAGAAGGCGAAATGGTACCCTATTCGGCCTTTATGACTATGGAAAAGCGGTTGGGTCCCAATGAGATCACTCGCTATAACTTGTACAATTCGGCGACGATCAACGGATTGCCTGCCAAAGGATATACCACGGGCGATGCCATCAATGCCATTAAAGAAGTAGCGGCAACGTCCCTACCACGTGGTTATGATATTGCTTGGGAAGGCTTGTCGTTCGATGAGGCCAATAGGGGCAGCGAATCGCTGTATATTTTTATCGTGGTATTGATCTTTGTGTATTTTGTGTTAGCCGCCCAATATGAAAGCTTTTTATTGCCTTTCGCCGTAATTCTCTCGTTGCCTGTAGGGGTGTTCGGTTCTTTCGCACTGCTTAAAGTAATGGGTCTTGCCAATGATGTATATGCACAGATCGGAGTTATCATGTTAGTGGGGCTACTTGGTAAAAATGCCGTGTTGATCGTGGAGTTCGCCGTGCAGAAGCATCGGCAGGGAGCAACGATTCTTGAAGCGGCCATTGAGGGGTCAAGGGCGCGGTTCAGACCCATTTTAATGACTTCCTTTGCCTTTATCGCCGGACTTATTCCTTTAGTTGTTGCTACTGGAGCTGGCGCTATTGGAAATAGAACCATTGGTGGATCGGCCTTGGGCGGTATGCTGATCGGTACCATTTTCGGGGTCTTGGTCATACCGGGACTCTATTACTTTTTTGGAAAATTGGCCGAAGGTCGAAGCTTGATAAGGGATGAAGCCAGTGAACCGTTCTCTGAAGAATTAATTCGTGTGAGCGAAACCGAAAGTAATACCAAAACGCAATTGCGTAAGTTGAAAAAACTAGTAAAAAAACTAACAAAATCAAAAGGAGATGAATAATAGATTTAGAAACATCCTAAAGCATGGAAAAGCATCTTTGGTGGTTCTTCTTGCCGTCTTGTCCCTTTATTCTTGTGTGCCCGCACGGCAAATGAAGACCGAGAATAAAGCGGTGCCAGATACCTATCAAAATCAATCTGCCGACACCTTGAATTCGGCAGATGTAAAATGGAAAGATTATTTTTCCGACCCATATTTGTCCGCTTTGATCGATTCGGCCTTGGTCAACAATCAAGAACTGAACATCATGCTGCAACAGGTTGATATGGCCAAGAATGAGATCAAGGCCAGAAAGGGAGAGTACCTACCGTTTGTCTCGGCATTTGGTGGGGCAGAAGTTGAAAAGGTCGGTAAATATACCCGTAACGGTGCTGTTGAAGAAGGCCTAGATATTGCTGAAGACAAGAAGTTTCCTGAGCCTTTGCCCAATTACGCAGTAGGCCTCGATGTTTCTTGGGAGCTAGATGTATGGAAGAAACTACGCAATGCTAAAAAGGCTTCAGTTTTTGAGTATCTAGCTTCTGTAGAAGGCAAAAACTTTATGGTAACTAACTTGGTTTCCGAAATTGCGGAAGCCTATTACGAGCTGGTGTCCTTAGATAACCAGTTGGTCAATATTGAGCAGAACCTTGAGATCCAACAAAACGCACTTGTCATGGTGCGCTTGCAAAAGCAGGCCGCCAGGGCAACTGAATTAGCGGTACGCAGGTTCGAGGCCGAAGTGTTAAAAAACCAAAGCCACCGATTCGAAGTCAAACAGCAGATCGTAGAAACCGAAAATAAGATCAATTTCTTGCTCGGTCGGTCGCCAAGACCCATCATTAGAAATTCGAATAATTTTATCGACATGAAAACCGATACGCCTTATGCGGGCATTCCGGCCCAATTGCTTCAAAACCGTCCGGATATACGACAGGCCGAACTAGAACTTGAGGCAGCTAAATTGAATATAAAAGTGGCCAAGGCCAATTTTTATCCTTCCTTAGGTATAAAGGCCGGTATTGGTCTACAGGCGTTCGACACCAAATATCTAACTTCCACCCCAGAATCGTTAATGTATTCCTTAGTAGGAGATGTAGTGGGTCCGTTGATCAATAGAAATGCGATAAAAGCGGAGTATAAGAATGCCAATGACCGGCAAATACAGGCGGTATTTGAGTATGAAAAGGCTATTTTAAATGGCTATATCGAAGTCGCCAATCAGCTGTCGAACATAAGTAACCTTAAGAGTAATTATGAATTGAAGGAAGGACAAGTTAAGGCCTTGACCGAATCAATAGATATCTCGCTTCAGCTCTTTCAGTCGGCAAGGGCCGATTATATGGAAGTACTATTGGTACAACGAGAAGCCTTGGAATCAAAACTTGAGCTGATCGAGACCAAAAAGCAGCAACTTGAGGCCAGGATAAAAATTTATCAGGCCCTAGGTGGAGGATGGAATTAGCAACTAGCCTGAACTAGACAATTTCAGGAACTGTCAAAAGAAAGACTTGAACATGCATTTTTAAAAGAGCATGTTTGGGTCTTTTTTTATGTGGTTTTATTTTTTTCTATGGAGGTAACAAGGGTACAAGACGTTTCGATGCTTTCATAATCTTGAAAAATTCCACACGAAACCTCTTTTTTAATCAGAGAACTTGCCGCTGATTTCTTTTTTCTTGCCAATGCTTCTATTTGAGGGGATAGATAGCCCATACGTAAATTTTTTAAGTTTAATTTAGCTTTAGTAAGATAGACTCTTTTCTATTAAAAGGAATCAACGTTGCAAAACTAGTTGCTTATCCACATAATCTAAAATGAGCATCCAGTTCATTTTAAGGATCAAGGCGGCAGTAGGCACATTGTCGTCTTCAATAGCCGAGATTATACCGTCATGCTGGTTATCCGATTTGTCGTAAATCGATTCATCTGACATCAAGGCCAATTCATAAAAGAAGATGCGGGTCTTTAAGTCGGCCAAGATTTGTTGGGCAAGGGCATTCTCGTAATGTCGGGTCAACAATCGATGAAACTCTAATTTTGCGGTAATTCTACCTAAGGTATCGGTCGCCGATTTAAAAGCACGTTGTTGTTCTTTTAAATCCACTACACAGGTGGGGAAGAATACGGAATTTTCTATCGCCATGACCTCCAAGTCTGCTACTAATTCATATAGATCTTTAGCTTCGGCCCGATTGGGTTCGGCAATAATGAAACCTCTGTTGGGCACTGCCTCGATAATTCTAGCTTGTTGTAATTGCGTCAAGGCCTCTCGAATGGGGGTTACACTAACATCAAGTTTTCTTGAGAGTGCGGCCAAATTTATGGTGCGTCCATGGTTTAGTTTACCACGCATCATTTCTTTTAGTAGATGTTCGCGTACTTGGTCCCTTAATATTATTTTTTTTGGCATAACCACAAATATAATTAATCGTATACGATTAATGAAATTAATTTGAAATGGATAATTTTATTTACTCATTTATCACGTACTTTTCTTGGTGTTCAACCGCATTGGTTTATTAAAATAAGCTACAGAACGATATTCGAATCAACGTGTGATAGCATTTTTTTTGTGTAAAACAGCGAATTAATGCTTCTTTCCTCAATTTTATGGTAAAGAATTTGCTTTGATGTCCCCCTGAGCCTATCTTTGAGGCAATATACAAGTCGACCTTATGAAGATAAAAAGGCCTTGTAGCTACTTTATTGTTCCGCTGAATAGATTGCTTCGGTTATCAATCTTAAAAATTGTCAATTCCTGCACCTTCTTTTAGCATACCAATAACTGCCTTGATCGGTATGATAGTATTAATTAAAAATTAGAGTGAATGGCGAGAGCACAAGAAACGTATGGTAAAAAAGAGCGTGAAAAAAAACGCTTAAAAAAACGCGAAGAAAAATTAAAGAAGAAAGAAGCACGTAAAGCCAATTCTACCGGCGGCGGTTTAGAGAACATGCTGGTGTATGTTGACGAAAACGGACATTTTACGGATACACCCCCAGATCCGACGAAAAAAGTAAAAGTTGACGCCGAGAGCATAGTCCTAGGTATTCCTAAAAAAGAAGAACAAGAACCGGAAGACCCGATAAGAAAGGGGAAAGTATCCTTTTTCGATACTTCAAAAGGTTTCGGTTTTATTATCGACAGTGAAAATTCCGAAAAGTACTTTGTACATGTCAGTGGTCTAAATGATGAGATTGCCGAAAATGACCATGTTAGTTTTGAATTGGAAAAAGGCATGAAAGGTTTGAATGCAGTACGTGTCAATAAAGTATAATCCCTTTTTTATTCTTTAGGTGTTGCAACGCTAAAACTATCGCTGATAATTTATTAGATTTTCTTGATTTAAGGTGGGGCAATGCATTTATCAAATCCTGTTGCTTTTAGTGTTTATCTATAACGATTGGTTTTTAGCGCTGCTTATTTTATCTCCATGACTTGACTTTACAAGAGTTAAAACTCCTATTTGGTGATAAAATCTTTAGTATTGACCCAAATCTTTCAAAAAATCATCTAATTTTTTGTTCGAATTCCTTTTCATCTCAAGGTGATGCCATAGTTTTAGTTGGAAAATGCTTTTTAGAAAGTATTTGTTCGTTGGTTAACTTATTCGTTACTTTCTGCATATATTTCATGAGATGCCAAAGATTGAGCATGCGCTAGGCGCATTTAAAACTATATCGTTACATGACATGGATCGTGTGGCACTCTTATCCCGAACCGATACGAAGTTCATGGTTCAAAAAGGTCAGGTTGCCGATATTCTTGATGCTCTAAAAGATGAATATCGTGTGCTTGAAATAGACGATAATCGAATAAGTACCTATGAATCGTTATACTACGATACAGCGGATTTTTATTTCTATTTGATGCATCACAACGGAAGGGCACGACGGGCGAAGGTTAGAAAACGAAGTTATATTGATGCTGACCTTTCCTTCATAGAGGTCAAGAAAAAGGACGGTAAAGGGAATACCCATAAGTTTCGTAAACCAATCAACGATTTTAAGCCTGAACTCTCTGTTACAACAAAACAGTTTTTGCAGGATACTTTGCCAATGGAAAATAGCCTTTTGGTTACCTTAAAGAATGGCTTTAAAAGAATTACCTTAGTGAATGTTAGCGCCAAAGAAAGGGTAACCATAGACTTAGATTTGAAGTTCAATGCTAAAGAAGGTAAAAAGGCCTTTGATCACCTAGCTATTATTGAGGTTAAACAAGAAAGACTAAACCGAAACAGCCCAATGATACGAGTTTTGAAAGGCTTGGGCACACATCCCGAAAGAATAAGTAAGTACTGTTTGGGTATGGCCTCGCTTTATGAAGAACTCAAATACAACCGCTTTAAACAGAAATTTTTAAGAATACATAAACTAACGTTGTAATATGGAGTTTCTAGACATTCCGCTTTTTGACAATGATTTCTATAAGATGATAGTAAGGTTTACGATAAACCTTGTCTTTCTTACTTTGATTATCAGAGGCCTTTACTATAGAAATTCGAAGCGAAAAGATTATGTGTTCACGTATTATATGATCAGTATCATAGTTTTCTTTTTATGTTTCACCCTTAAAAAATATGAACTTGATCTGGGCATGGCCTTGGGGCTCTTTGCGATATTTGGCATAATTCGGTATCGCACCGATTCTATTGGAATTAAAGAAATGACCTATCTCTTCATTGTTATCGGCATCTCGGTGGTAAACTCATTGGCCAATAAAAAGATGAGCTACGCCGAAATTTTAGGCGCGAATCTTATCATAGTTATGGCCATAGGGCTTATTGAACGGGTATGGCTCCTAAAACATGAGGTTAGCAAGCAGATCATCTACGAGAAAATAGAAAATATACACCCAAAAAATATGGACCTCCTAAAAGAGGATCTTGAACGTAGGACCGGACTCCATATTAACAAGATAAGTATCGGAAACATCGATTTCTTAAAAGATACGGCCGTGATTACCATTTACTACTACATGGGAAACAATGATTCGGTCAATTCAAAATAAATTAAAGTAGGCAGTGCCGCACTTGCCTACTGGCTGCCAAAATGGAATATCCGGGCACAATTGAGTTTAAAGTCTGGTTATCACACTAAGTATTTAGGCGAGTTAAATCAACTTTTTATTTATAGCGCTCTTGCCTTTTTCCTATTATTCTATCGTCAGAACGGCATATATGTTAAAATTTAAGCCTTACATCGATAATTTCCATATCGGTACACTAGAGCGGTATAATTTGCGTTTTAAGGCTGAAACCCATAAAAAGGTAATAAATATGAAAAGTATAAAATATATTGTAAAACAGGTTTTAATGCTCGTCACTATCTCTGGTGTAATAGTAAGTTGTAGCACTGATGATGAAAAGCTAAATAGCGATGAAGAACTATCCAAGACAGAATTAAAGACGATTCTAGAAACCGATGAAATTGCAGGGGTTGCCGATAATGTATTGTCACAGTTATATATGGGCAAAAACAATCCCTCAGGTAAGGTTGAAGAATGTTATTCCGCTACCTATACCGATACAGGTTTTACTGCCGTTTTTGAAAATTGTAACCTAAACGGAACACAAAATGTAAATGGTACCTTGTCTGTACAATACGCTACCGAAGAAGGTTCGGCAGCATTTACCGCTACATATACCGACTTTTATGTGGGTACAATAAAACTAAATGGATCTCGTGGTTTTGTGCTAACAACAGATGAAGACGAAGGAAGTATATCACTTACGATAGCCAGTAATATGAGCGTTCAAATGGAAGATGGTTCGATCGTTGCTGAAAGTGGCACCAAGACTTTAGTAATAAACCTAGAAACAGCAATTTTTTCAATAACAGGAAACTGGACCTTGGAAGTTGACGGGGATACCTACAAAGTAGTAGTAGGCACTGCACTTTCAGGAAACGTAGGATGCGACTATTTAAACAAAGGGTCAATGACCGTTGAGAAAAACGGATTGATAGTATCTGTCGATTTTGGTGATGGTACTTGCGATGATATTGCGCAGCTAACCTACCCCAATGGCGCTACGGAAGAACTTACGTTGAAGGACTAACCTTTAATTAATATTTAGCGAAAGCCCTGGCCTATAATGTCAGGGCTTTTCTTTTTTAAGGCTTCCCAAAAAGTGACCTGATCTGTGTTAGAATCCATATGGATTTGGTATTTTTAAAGCTGTTTGACGAAACTTTAAAAGCATTTTATGAAAAATACCATTCAACATCTACTATTTTTCCTTTTCGTCTTAGGAAGTATAGGAATAGGCAAGGCACAAGATCCCTTAGAACCCCTTGAAGACATAGCTATTGTTGAACAAAAAGTTATGATGCCTATGCGCGATGGCATACGGTTGGCGACCGATATCTATCGGCCAAAAGCTGAAGGTAAATATCCCATAATCTTTTCTAGAACACCATATAATTTTAATTCTTGGGGTGATGGCGAGCAGAAAACCCGAACGGCCGAACGCGCTTATGAAGCAGTATTGCGAGGCTATGCATATGTGGTGCAAAACGAACGAGGCCGGTATTATTCCGAAGGGGAGTGGGATATTTTAGGTACACCTTTGACCGATGGCTTCGATGCTTTCACTTGGATGAAAGATCAATCATGGTCTAATGGTAAAATAGGCACCTTAGGTTGTTCATCCACCGCCGAATGGCAAATGGCGGTCGCTGCTTTAGATCATCCTTCACATGCGGCAATGGTGCCACAAGGATTTGGTGCCGGGGTCGGTAAGGTTGGAGATTACTATGAACAAGGTAACTGGTACCGCGGGGGCGCCGAGCAGTTATTGTTTTTTTCATGGCTTTATGGTGTGGAACACGATACATTTAAACCGAGAATTCCGGCTGGTGCTACTCAAGAAGATTTGATAAGAATCTCAAGGTTTTATGATTTGGCTCCAGAAAATCCTGATGTCGACATGAAAGAAGCCCTCAACCACCTTCCTATTCAAGATATACTTCAGAATATAAACGGAAAACGAGAGGTTTTTGATAAGATGGTTAGGCGTACCCCCAATCATGAAGATTGGTTTAAAGGTGGCCTGTACCACGACACCATGGATTTTGGGGTACCCAGCTTTTGGTTCGCCTCATGGTACGATGTTTCTATTAGTCCTAATTTAGCTTTGTTCAACCATGTTCGAAAAAATGCCAAAGACCCTGAAGTGCGTGATAATCAATATTTGGTCATTGCGCCAACCTTGCACTGTGCGTATACTAGGGCTACCGTCAATACTATTGTAGGTGAACGTAGCGTAGGCGATGCCCGTTTAAATTACGATGAGCAGATTTACGGTTGGTTTGATTATTGGCTAAAAGGTGATAAGAATGATTTTAAGACCAAGACCCCAAAGGTTCAGTATTTTACCATGGGAAGCAATAAATGGCAGGCTTCAGAAACTTGGCCACCAGAAAATGCAAAGATGACTGTTTACTATTTGAATAGCAATGGTAAAGCCAATAGCCTTTTTGGTGATGGTCAATTGACCGACAAAAAACCGAAGGCAGACACTTTTGATCAATTTACATATGATCCTATGAATCCGGTTACCTCTTATGGAGGCAATGTCTGTTGTACTGGTAATGCCGTAAAAGGGGGGGCATTTGATCAACAGGCTATGGAAACAAGGCATGATATTTTGGTTTACACGACGGAACCATTGAAACAGGGGGTAGAAGTTTCCGGTTCTATAGAGTCTACTTTATACGTTGGTTCTGATGCTAAAGATACCGACTTCACCATTAAGTTAATTGATGTATATCCCGATGGGCGTGCTTTTAATCTTGATGAGACCATTCAAAGGGCTCGCTACCGAGAAGGCTATGGCAAAGAGGTGTTCATGCAAGAAGGAGAAGTATATAAAATTAATCTGACCCCAATGTCCACCAGCAATTTTTTCGAGAAAGGTCATCGTATTCGTATTGAAATATCAAGTAGTAATTTTCCGCGTTTTGCCCGTAACCTGAATACGGGAGGCAAAAATTATGACGAGAAAGAAGGCGTAGTGGCCCAGAATAAAGTGTTTCACTCGGCTAAGTTTCCTTCACAAATACGTTTGCCAATCATAAAATAGTTTTTACTTGGTTCTTTATAGCTTCGGCCGTCGTTTTAGGCATGCATTTGGAGTGCTTAAAGTTCGCATACGCACACAATGGCCATTATTGATGATTAGTTATTCTGGGCAATGGGTTACAATAGGTTTCAACTTGCTGAAACCCTTACTCAAAAGCGGCATTACGGATTCTCTTTATATGTTTTTTAAAGATGGACTGTTTAAAGAGGTAAGTTATTCTTAATATTGATGCTTAATTAAAGACCACCGGTTTTATAATGGACAAACCAAATAGCCCCGCCTTAATTTTACTCGCTTTTTTTGCCATTTATGTAATTTGGGGATCCACCTACTTGATGAATAAAATTGCGGTAACAGAATTGCCAGCCTTCATGTTGGCCGGTGCTCGTTTTGTAATTGCGGGTATCTTAATTTTTATATTGGCTAAGGTATTAGGACTGGATCTTAAAATTAGCTGGAGGCAACTGTTCAACACCGCAATAGCGGGTTTTCTGTTTCTATCCTTTGGCAATGGGGTAGTGGTGTGGGCACTTAAGTTTATGGATAGCGGTTTCGCTGCCCTTGCAATCTCTGCGCAGCCCTTGATCATTCTGTTGCTCATGCGGATCTTGCAGGGCAAAAAAATTCAATTGATGTCTCTAGTTGGCGTGGTTTTAGGTTTTATAGGTATCTATCTGCTGGTAAGCCAGAAAGAGATCATTAGTCAAGAAGGATCTATCTTAGGTATGTTCCTGATTTTTTTGGCCATGTTGAGCTGGGGATATGGAAGCCTTTTCGTTGCAAAGGCCCAATTGCCACAAAATTATTTTGTCAATACGGGCTATCAAATGGTTACGGGAGGGGGTATGATGCTTTTATTCAGCCTTATCATAGGTGAAAAATGGACATCTCCGCTAACATGGAGTGGTGAAGTACAGCTTTCCATGCTGTTACTGATCTTATTTGGTAGCATTGTTGCGTTCACCGCATTCAACTATTTACTACAGGTAGTATCCCCTGAAAAAGTGGCAACCTCTACCTATGTAAACCCGATAATCGCGCTCGTTTTAGGGTGGTATTTTTTAAACGAGCAGATTACGCTGCAGTCCGTTATAGCCGCTGCGGTTTTATTGACTGGGGTATACTTTATCAATACCAGCAAAAAATTGATGCTTTTTTCAAGATTTTCGGGTAAAATGTTCTGGCGGAAGTAAGCCAAGTTTTTTTGTATGTAGCAAAATATTAAGGCATGAAAAATATATTCAGTTGTTTTCTTCTAACGGTGGTTACAATAAGTTGTAACTCTCAAACTACGACTTCATTGTTCAATGGCAAAGACCTTGAAGGCTGGCATATTGATGTTCCTGAAATGGACAGTATTCCGGGGGCTAGAAATCCTTTTATCGTAAGAAACGGAATGCTGGTGAGTTTGGGTACGCCCGAAGGGCATATAATTACTGATAAGTTGTATCAAGATTTTCGTTTACAAATTGAATATCGTTTTACCGGTGAACCGGGCAACTGCGGAGTTTTGGTCTTTGCTTCTACGCCAAGATCGTTATATAAAATGTTCCCCAAGTCAATTGAAGTACAGATGATGCATGAAAATGCCGGTGATTTTTGGTGCATTGTTGAGAATATTGAAGTGGATAATATGTTAGCAAGAAGGGGCCCAAAAGAAGAATGGGGCGTTACCGAGGGCAAAAAGAGACGTATTTTAAATTTAACCGATGGGTCTGAAAACAAGCTGGGAGAATGGAATTATATGACCATTGAATGCTTAAAAAATGAAATTAAAGTTTGGTTGAACGGTGATTTGGTCAACCATGGGTACAATGCAACCGCTAGTAGTGGCCAAATTGCCCTGCAGGCCGAAGGCGCCGAAGTTGAATTCAGAAAAGTTGATTTGACACCAATCGTAAAGCTAAACGATAAGCAACTACGTTAATTAGAAGGGTCAAAAGACTTAAAAATATAAAAGGGGCGGTACTTATGTAACGCCCCTTTTAATTTAGCTAATTCAAATATGCCACTAGCGAGTGTAGTTTCGGTATTGTGCCCAGAGTACTCTTTTGCTCTCCCCTAAAGAAGAAAAGTAGCTGAAGGTTTTAGATTCGGTTGCTGTTTTTGTGATTGATGCTTTCATGATATTTGTTTTTTAGTCCCGAATAGTATCGGAGGTTGTTGTTAATAAAGTCGTGATTAGCGACTAAAGTTTCTGCTTTGTGCCCATTGTACTCTTTTACTTCCCTTGAAAACTGAAAAGTAGTTGAAAGTTTTTGATTCGGTTGCTGTTGTTGTGATCGAGGCTTTCATGATATTCGTTTTTTAAGATGATTATTAATGACTTTGTTTTTGTTTTTTTGATCGTACCAGTGATTCGTGGTCCAACCCATGTCCTGTATATAATATATTTTAGGACGCATTTGATGTTGATATAAAGTTTCCATGATAGTGAGTTTTAAATTGACTTACAACTAGAAGACGAGGAAGCTTCTGTTTTGTTACAGTACTATGTATAAAAAGGTACTATATTTAGATAAATTTAACAATTAACATAGTGAATAGTACATCTATACTATTGATAATCAATACTATATGATTTATGTAAAATTTAACTTTAACATCTCAATTTAGACTGTATCTTAGTGAAATGGGAAGTAATATGAAAATAATTCTAGCTATTATACTTTTTTTAGGAGGAAATATTTCCTCTGCTCAATATGCTGAAGAAGATTGGAAAGATCGCGATACCTGGATGCACCTCGATCAAATTTTTGCCTTGGTCGAAGTAGGAGAGGGGGATCAAGTCGCCGATATTGGATGTCATGAAGGATATTTAAGTTTCCATCTCGCTGTACAAGTAGGTAATATAGGAAAAGTGTACGCCGTAGATGTTCAAGAAGAACGGTTGAATGATTTTAAGGAACATATTAAAAAAAGAAAAGTTTTAAATATCGAAGTTATTCAAGGAGATTATGACAACCCAAAACTTCCGGATAGCAAACTAGATGTGGTATTTATAGTTGACACCTATCATGAAATTAATGACTACATGGAGGTTTTGCAACATGTAAAAAAAGCCTTAAAACCTGCAGGGAAGCTTCTTGTTCTTGAAAAGCTGAAAGACCCACAGAAAGGAAAAAGTAGGGACGAACAGGCAAGAGCGCACACCTTGGCACCAAAATATGTTAGGCAAGAACTGCAGGAAGCGGGATTTAAAATTACCAATGAAGTACTTGATTTTGGTATTTGGAACCATGAACCCGGAAAAAACATGTGGATATTAGTTGCGGAAATAAAAGAATAACTTATACTT
>JBATIN010000191.1:0-14856 GCA_049667765.1 Flavobacteriaceae bacterium | reverse complement strand
ATACCGTACCAGACACCGTCTTATCTTGCCCAAAAGAAATCTGGGCAACCAACACTATTAATAGTGTAAGCAATGCTTTAAAATGTGTTTTCATATTCGATATTTTACAGTTAGCTTTTATGCTAATTTCTTATATTAAATGAAATAATACAACACATAAATCTTTAACCCGGCATTATTATATTTTAATTGATTTTCATCTATAATCACCCAGTATAAATGCGATTTAAGCAGATAATCATCACTAATTTTACGTATTGTTTTGAAATAGGACAGTTACTAAGTATTACCTTCTTTTGAGAATGGCGAGCTTATACACATTTAGTTTAGCCGCTAATTGGAATCATAACGCATAGAAATGTGCTATGGTTCGTGAAATGATAGCAAGTTTGCATTTCAATCTCCCCATTTGGCAAAGCTAAATTTCCACTATTTATTACAAGAGAGGAGCCGAAAAAATATTTTTTTGCTTTAAAGTACAATTTTATTCAATTCATTTTTTACTCCATCTTCCTCCCCGGCGTATACGGCGCACCTGCAGCTTCAAGGGCAGTTTCAAAAGCTTCAAGCTCGGTAAAATACTTCTCTAATTCACCTTTCAAGTTCCCAAAATCGGACTCGGCAATTTCGATATTCCTTTTCTGTGTTTCGGTCGGGTTCTGTCGGGTGCCCCAATGACCATAGGCTACGCCCCCTACCCTAGATTGAAGGCTCGGCTCGGTGGCCTCATTGAATTTTTGACGTATGGGGTCACCGTATAATTGTGCTCGCAAGTCCGATAATTTCTTGTTCAAGCCGTTCAACTGTTCAAAAAGTTCTGGCTTGGCTTTTGGAGTTTCCAATAGAGCGGCCTTCATGTGTTTTAAGCGATTGCCCACCTCGCTAAGTTGTCTTCCGACACTTGAAAGCTGTCTTGAAAGTTCGCTGGTCTTCTGTTGAAATTCGGCTACGGCCTTATAATCGGTTCCTGTAACCGTGTTTTCAACAGGTTTAACCGTAAAGGCCTGCGCTGCACCTTGTGATTTTAGACTGCCATTATAAACCACAAAGAGTTCAACGGAGTATTTACCAGGCGCGACCAATGGGCCCTCGGCATCTCCAGCCCATGGCGGTTTAAACTCAGGTTCAGTCAGTTCTATAGGATCTGGGGCGGGAAGTTTTAAATCCCAATTCGCACGGTGCAACCCTTTTTTGGCCGTGCCCTTTATCCAGCGGATAGCGTTCTCATTAGCATCCTTGATTAACAACAAAACTTGGGGCTCATTTTCATCGGCTTCTTCGTTCAAACGTTCCCATCCTGGAAATGGAATGCTTAATTGCTGTTCGGCCATTGTTTTTTCAGACTCCTTTCGCTGTTCTTTCTCAGTCTTTGGCACGTCGTTGATATAGTAGGTGAAAACGGCCCCAAAAGGTGGGTTTTCAGTCCTGAAACTGGTCGTTCCCTGTCCGGGCATTCCTTTCGCCTGCATGGGTACACTGGGCACGTACCACCAGGCATCGCGAACTGAAAAGAGTGTATTCGACTTTTGGGAAAGTGCATCACTTAATTCCCGTAAAGGGGAATAATCATCCAGCACATAAAAGCCACGCCCAAAAGTGGCTCCTACCAAATCGTTATCCCTCTGGTGCAATTCCAAATCGCGAAAGGCGATCGTGGGTACGCCTCCATTCAACTTTATCCAATTGATTCCTTTGTTGATCGAAAAATAGATTCCGTATTCCGTTCCAATAAAAAGTAGGTTTTCATTAACATGATCTTGTTTCAAGACCCAAACGATGGTGCCAAAGGGCAAATCTCCTGAAATCGATTTCCAAGTACGGCCACGATCGGAACTCATAAAAACATAGGGGCTAAAATCTCCGAATTTATGGGCATCGGCAACCGCAAAAACCGTATTGGCATCATACTTTGATGCCTCTATATCATTGATAAAAGAACGTGCCCGCATCTTAGGAAGCGTAGCGCTCTTGCGCCAAGTCTGCCCGCCATCTTCACTGATATGAATCAAGCCATCATCAGATCCGGTATACAGCAACCCTGCTTCTTTTGGAGATTCTTCAATAGAGGTCAAGGTTGCATATTTCGACATGGCACCTGTGTCGTACAGGGCGTCAGCGCTCCAAACCCGATTATCCATGGTCTCCAGTTCATAGCGATTTGTATCAGTTGTAAGGTCTTTGCTGATGGCGGTCCATGAATTTCCTTTGTCTTCGCTGCGCCAAACCCGCTGTGAACCAAAGTATAAGCGAGCATTATTATGCGGACTAATCAGTATGGGGCTATCCCAATTCCATCGTTCGGGGGCATCCCCCGGCGCTGCCTCTGGTTTTATGTGCAACACCTCTTCACTTCTGCGATCTAACCGATGCAGTTCGCCTTGTTGAATTTCCATATATACGATGTTCGGGTCTTTAGGATCAAAGGCAGAATCGTAACCATCGGCGCCCAAAGGCACATACCAGTCTTGGTTTCGCACCCCTTCGGTATTTGTGGTTCTCGATGGTCCGATCAGGGTACCAAGATCTTGTGCTCCCCCGACAATGTTGTAAAACGGTTCGGCATTGTCGAGTCCTAGTTTATAAAACTGTGACACGGGAAGGTTTGGAAAATGTCGCCAAGTGGTGCCTTCATCAAAGGTCTCATAAAGTCCGCCATCGGTACCAGCCAATAAGTGCTTGCCGTTATCTGGGTCGATCCATAAGGCATGGTTATCACTATGCTTTTCGCGGCCCGTACCCAATACCTTGAAGCTTTTGCCCCCATCGCGGGTAACGTTTAAAAAGACATCCATCTGATAGATTAAATCGCCATTTACAGGGGATGCCTCGATTTCTTGATAGTAATGTGGCCCTGTACCGCCAGAGGTATAGCTATTTAGCTTTTTCCAACTTTCCCCCTTATCGGTAGATTTATAAAATCCTTTTTCTTCGTCATTGGCCTCTATTGTGGCATAGACGATTTCAGGGTCGGCCGGTGTCACCGCAAGCCCAATTTTTCCTATATCACCACTGGGCAGCCCTGTTTTCACCTGTCGCCAAGTTGCACCATTATCGGTAGATTTATAGATTCCTGACTTTGGCCCGCCCGCCAACAACGACCAGGTTTGGCGTCTACGTTGATAGGCCGCCGCGTACAATACGTCAGGGTTAGACGGATCGAACTCCACATCGGTAACCCCGGTATTCTTATCTATCTCAAGGGCCAATTTCCAAGTAGCTCCCGCATCCTCAGATCTATATAATCCGCGTTCACCTCCGGCCGACCACAAGGGCCCTTCGGCAGCGACGAAGACGATATCACTATTTCTTGGGTCGACCAATATTTTACCGATATGTTCCGATTTTGTAAGTCCCATTTGCTCCCAGGTCGTACCACCGTTCCTACTCCGATATACCCCATCACCCCAAGCCACGTGACGGCCACTTACGTTTTCACCAGTACCGACCCAGACCACATCACTATTATTAGGGTCGATGGTTACAGTTCCTATGGAGTAAGAAGGTTGCTCATCAAAAACAGGTTTCCATGTGATACCGCTATTGGTGGTTTTCCAAAGTCCGCCCGATCCTACGGCAACATACCAAGTACTTTTATCTTTCGGATGTACCACAATATCTGCAATACGCCCACCCATAAGGGCCGGTCCAATATTTCGTAATTGCAGGGCCGTTGCGGCTTCGGACAACGCTTTTGTATTCTGGGTTTGTGCATGTATGCCGTAACTTGCTAAAACAAAATAGGCTGCTACGGTTAAAAGGACAGTGGTGATTTTCTTAGGCATTTTGTACTTTTTTTTTGTAAATAATCTATTGTTTATTCTTTTACTAGGAGAATTTGGTTTTCGCAGTAATTTAAGGATAAAAAACAAAAAAATCCCTTCTAAGTCAGAGGGGATTTTTTTGTTTTATTTAGTATTTCGGCTAACCGCCAAAATTCACATTGGTCACCGCTAAAACTCCATCACGGGCAGGTTGCGAAGCGTCGGGTTTATGAACAAAATAGAGCGCTTTTGCTTTTACGTTGTCCATAGGTTTTTCAAATACAATAGGTATCATGCCCGCTTGAAAACCGCCTGGGGCTGCGGGTAATGGCTGTAGTGTACTACTCTTGCCGATCACTTCACCATCTGGCGAATCTAAACGGAGTTCAAAATTTACCGGTGATTTAGGCTTCTCTTGAAACCCTATGATTAAAGTTGCTGCTTTTACTCCTTTCAAATCTATGTTTTCCAAGGCGAACCAACCTTCTTCTCCGGGAACCACCAACAAGTTTCTACCGCCAAAAGATACCGGCGAAAACTTTTTTGCCTTTGTTAAGGGCGAAAAGGATACGGTACTACCCTGTAACGCCACAGATTGAACGCCCGTTAATGGACGAATCCCGTTTATTCCCTTATCCGTATAACTGGCCGTTAAGATCAGTGCGTTATCTGTAGGAGAAGGTTTGGGTACAATAGTGCCTTCCAACGGCAATGATTTTTGTTTTGTACCGGCATCGGCCAAGGACCTAATATACATCACTCTTTGTTGGGTCTCGTTCTCGGAAATGTTTGGGTGTGCGGCCATGGCCACTTCGCCCCAGACGCCAGATCCACCGGAAACTATTTTTTTCTGTAAATAACCAGAGGCCCTGCGGTCATCCTTATATTTCTCAGCAATTTCCTTATAGCTTGGCCCAATTGATTTTTCAGCTTCCTTGTGGCATGCTTTACAATCCATTCCCAAGGTAAGGGCCTTACCAGTAACTGCAGCCGATACTTGTTGATGTCCTAACGATTGGTTCACTTGGTCCATTCCTTCCAAATAATCGACTGACACAAATACATTGGCAGGGTCAATATCTTCACTGCCATCGGGATCGGTGACAGACACTTTATAGTTGATGGGCGTACCTGCAATAAAAAAAGTGGAGTTACCGCCTGCAAGGTCTATTTTAATCTCAGGTCTTGAATTTCCGGCTACGATGTTTGTAGCTTCGCTCATTGTGCTGGCCCCAAGGGCATCTTTTGCTTCTACCGTTACTTTGAACTCGCCACCGTTGGCGTACGAATATGAAACTTCGGGTTCGGTAGTTTCTTTAGTATCGCCATTGCCAAAATCCCAGAGGTAGCTTACAGCATCACCTTCAAGATCTTCTGCCGTCACTTTGGCGTTTACCGTCAAAGGTAGTTTTCCGGTATCTGCATCTACGATCATATGGTCTATGACCGGAGGCCGGTTTCCGCCATTATATTCAATATAACTCAAGCCTGAATCATCGTTTTTAGAGAACCATCCGCTGCCATATTCCAAGAGATACATTTTCCCATCGGGGCCCAATTCCATATCAATGAGGTTGTTCACTTTTATGTCGGAAGCAAAAGGCTCCATTTTATTGAAGGTACCGTCTTCAAACAGGGTAACGGCCATCATCCAACCCCGCATCCATTCATAAATAATGGTTTTCCCATCATAATAAGAAGGCAAACCACCTCCGTTAGCATACATATCGGAATAATAGGTAGGTCCTGCCATTGCATTTCTGCCGCCCGTACCTACTTGAGGGAAATCAGGCGTTTCGGCATAAGGATAATAAATATAGGCCGGGGTTGTTGGCGGTAGTTCCCTTAAACCAGTATTATTCTTAGAATCATTAATTGGTGCTGCAGGGTCAAAGGCTTGGCCTGATTGTCCTGTTTCATAATCGTAATCATTATACGCATAGTTATTGCCAATGAACAAAGGCCATCCGAAATTGCCCGCTTTTAAGGCGAGGTTCATTTCATCGTACCCTCTTGGGCCACGAGTTCCTAAGGAGTCGTTATTGGCATCAGGCCCAACTTCGCCCCAGAACAAATGTCCTTTTTTAGGGTCTACCGAAATTCTATACGGATTTCGATGCCCCATGGTGTAAATCTCAGGGCGTGTTTTTTCGGTGCCCACGGCAAAAAGGTTTCCTTCGGGGATAGAATAGGTACCATCCTCCTTCATTTTTATACGTAGAATTTTTCCTCTTAGGTCATTGGTGTTGCCTGATGAACGTCGTGCATCATATTGTTGATGCCCAGGAATATCGTTCAATGGGGCAAAGCCGCTGTTCACATATTTTTGTCCTTTTTCATTAAATGGCGTAGAGTTATCACCGGTTGACAGGTACAACAATCCATCACCGCCAAAAGCGATTGATCCACCGGTATGGCAACAGATTTCTCGGTCTGAACCTACGTCCAATATTTTTTGTTCAGAGGCCAAATCAAAAACACCGTTTTCAAATTTAAAACGCGACAATCTGTTTACCTGCGCATCACCTGTTGGGGCATAATACACATAAACCCAATGGTTTGTGGCATAATCGGGGTCTTTTTGAATACCCATGAGTCCTTCTTCGGCATTTACATCCGGGGTATTTAATGTCTTGTGGTACACATCTAAGAGGGCAACTTGTTTCAGTTCTTTGGTCGCTGCATCATAAAGCATTACCTCTCCCCTACGCTGGCCGATTAGAATATCATTATTGGGCAAAATGGTCATTTCAGTGGGCTCAAAAAACTCACCGCCGACCAAACTTACTTTTGAAAACCGGTTGCTATCCGGCGGTATTTGCGTGGATGCCTTGCTATAATCCAAATTTTCGTTTTTTCCTATGGCATACTGAATACCGCCCAACAGATGTTTTAAGAACAAATCTTCGGAAAAACTCTCATCGGTGTGACCTGCACCGGTGTAAAATGCACGGCCACCGTCAAAATCATGGTACCATGCAATTGGGTGAAAATCACCGTTCTGTCCGCCTTCATAAGTCGATTCGTCTACCGTCATCAAAACTTTTACCTCTGGATTGATACGCTTGTAGTTATACAATTCGTCTTTCCGGTGCCAGACCGAATCGGTGAACATATTAGTTGAGATATGGCTCTTGTCCTTTATGATAAAATCGGCTTCCGGGGTACCGGATGGATGACTTAAAAATTGCGCACCGGCCAATTTATTGTACCAGCCCCAATCATATTCAGTATCGGCAGCGGCATGAACGCCTACATACCCACCACCCGCTTGAATATAGCGTTCAAAAGCAGCTTCTTCCTTGGCATCAAGTATGTTACCCGTTGTGCTAAGAAATATAATGGCGGAATATTTTTGTAAATTTTCGTCGGTAAAAAGTGATGCATTTTTAGTGGTATCGACGGTAAACCCATTTTCTTGGCCAAGCTTTTCAATGGCCGAAATACCAGCTGGAATCGAGGCGTGTTTAAAGCCCATGGTCTTTGAGAAAACGAGCACTTTAGATTCGCCCTCTCTTTTGTTACCGCACGAGGCAAGTAGAATACCCAAGGCGAGTATCCCTAATACAAGTATTTTTTTCATGTTTTATGAAGATTGTTTAAATTTTAAGCCAATAAATGTAATGATTCTCTTTTTGGTTTTTTAAAAGCCTACGACATATTGTAGTATTTTTAGGAGAAATATTGAATCTAGCTTCTTTTAAACCCTTTTTCTAATAATTATGAAAATAAAAGTAGGCGTAGTGCAAGACAGTCCTGTTTTTTTCGATAAGGATAAAACCTTGGAAAAGGTAGTGACCTTGACCAAAAAATATGCAGCGCAAGGCTGTCAACTTCTTGTATTTCCAGAATCATTCGTTCCTGGATACCCAAGGGGATTCTCCTTCGGGGCAAAAATAGGCAGTAGAACGCCCGAAGGCAGGGCCCTGTATGCCGAATACCATAAAAACGCCATGTCATTGCAAGGCAAGGAGCTTAAAATCTTAGAGGATTTAGCAAAAACGCAGCAGGTATATTTAGTCATCGGGATAACCGAAAAACAAGAATACAACGGAAGCCTTTATTGTTCCATGGTCTATATTTCACCCACATCAGGACTTTTAGGCGTACATAGAAAAATAAAGCCCACGGGCACTGAGCGCCTTATCTGGGCCGAAGATTCAGGCGAATCATTGGTAACCTTCAACACGGCCATTGGCAGACTTGGCGGACTTATTTGTTGGGAAAATTATATGCCTCTCGCACGAATGGCCATGTACCAAAAAGGTGTGGAACTCTACCTTGCGCCCACCGCAGATTCTAGGCCCGAATGGACGGCCACCATGAAACACATTGCTCTTGAAGGCCGCTGTTTTGTTTTAGGCTGCAATCAGTATTATGCCAAGTCGATGTATCCGGA
The DNA here is from genome assembly GCA_049667765.1 of Flavobacteriaceae bacterium. Classification (GTDB taxonomy): domain Bacteria; phylum Bacteroidota; class Bacteroidia; order Flavobacteriales; family Flavobacteriaceae; genus JBATIN01. The sequence continues at coordinate 6,696 of JBATIN010000191.1, read as the reverse complement.
AGCCTATCAATCAATTGTTGCCGAAGAGCCCGAAGAACTTTGCGCCGGGGGCAGTATCATTGTTTCACCTTTGGGCAAAGTACTGGCAGGGCCTTTATTCGGGGAATCAGGATGCTTGATGGCTGAGTTAGATCTAGATGAAATCATACATAGCAAGTTAGATTTTGACATAAACGGCCATTATGCCCGTACTGATATTTTTAATTTTAAGGTACTGGGGCAGCCTGAAATCAAAGACGATCTGTAAAAATGAGCAAGTTGCCCGAACTTTATTTTAAGAATGATAGCGAATTTCGCAATTGGCTTCATGATAACCACGACACATCAGAAGGTATCTATCTGATTTTCTTCACCGTGGCCCACGATAATGAAAGTATGCGTTGGGAAGAAGCGGTTCAGGTCGCTATTTGTTATGGCTGGATCGATAGCACGGTCAAAAGTCTTGGCGATGGCAAAAGACGACAGTATTTCTGTCCCCGTAAACCCAAAAGTGTCTGGAGCAAGGTCAACAAGAACTATATCAAGCAGTTGACGAAAAACGATTTAATGCACCCGAGCGGATTAAACGCTATCAAAATAGCCAAAAAGAACGGTTCATGGAGTGCTTTGGACGATGTTGAAAATGGCATCATTCCCGAAGATCTGCAATTGGCCTTCGACCAAAATAAAGAAGCCTTTAAAAACTATCAAAGCTTTACACGAGGGCAACGAAAAAGCTACCTGTATTGGCTTAATCAAGCAAAACGTGAGGAAACCCGATTGAATAGGATCATTGAAATTATTCAACATTGTAGCGAAAATATCAAATACCGAAATGGTGGAGGACGGTAGAAACTACTTTTTACCGTACAATCGGTAATAGATCATTGCCGCTACCCCACCAACTATGGCAAAGGCCGTCAACATATAGAAAACATTTTGGTAGCCAGATTCGCCAGGGCTTGCATCGAGCAAATATCCGTAGGCCAGACTTGCAAAAATATCCGGGGTAAATCCTATTATAGAAATTAAACCTACCGCGGTTCCTGTGAGCGCAATAGGAATTTCTCCCTGCTGCATAACTGCAAAATAAAGAGCCCTTGCAGCATAAACCCCAATCGCAATAACAATTACCGAAAGAAAGAACAGTGCCGTTGTTGATGGGCCTATAATTCCTGATGCAAATAAAAGTGCACCAATACTAGAAGCCACAAAACTCATGACCAACCAAAAGGATATTCTGAAACGGTCTACGATCAAGCCTACCAAAATACCCGTGGCAGGCCTCAAAAACTGTAAAAAAGTACCGAATTGGGCAGATTTTACTTGATCGTACAACATCACTTCATTAGCGTATTGCGATACTATATCGGTAATCTTATAGGCCACATAGGCACAAAGTATTATGACCATGAGCAACCATACAGAAGGTAGTTTCAAGACAGCACCAACTTGTTGCATCGATATTTTTTGTAATAGAACTTCGCGTTCGTCAAGATCCGATTTCATAAAAAACCACGTCAGCAACCCGATGAAGGCAATCACCACCACCGTACAATAAATAACATATTGAAATGCTTCCTTTCTATCGGAAATCGAAGCCGAATCAATGGTGTCGGAGATGAAAAGTGAAAAAATAAAAACGCCTAACACCCCAAAAAGTGCGCCTGTGAGTCCCCGGCCACCATCCAATAGTCCAAATGCCATGCCTTGTGAGGTGGCCCCTCCCCATATCCTGGTCGCTTTGATCATTGGTGCCCAGAACAAAAAAATGGTGGTAAAGCCCCAATAGCCGTACAACACCTGTAAAACCCCTAAACTTGGAAACGTTGCAAAAACCAATCCGCCTAAGGCGGTCATCCAAAGAGCGATCGCCATTAATTTTCGAGGGGGATATCTATCGGCCAAAGGTCCGCCGAACAGGTAAGCTACCAAGGCAACGATGCCATAGACGAAAAAACAGAGACCGAATTGTGTATTGTCCAACCCAAAAACATCCAAAACGGTCGGCCTGAAAATCCGTGGTAGAACAAAAGGTAGAATGAACACGGCCTCACCTGCTAAAATCAATAAGACGAGATAATACCATGTGGCAGGCTGCTTCATAAGCAAGTAAGATACTAAGAACGAATGTAATGTTGAAAAAAGATGGTTTCCTTGCATCTAAAAACTCATAGATTCTATTATCTATGAACAATACGCATCTTTTTTACATAATAAATTTAGCCTTATATTTACATGAGGTTATTTCTAAGGTGTACCAAGCTAGCGTGTTTCCGTTATTGGTTTTCCTATTTAATCGCCGCAGTGATGTCAAAATTGCCCCAGCAAAATCAATTCCTCGACCTATCGGATTATGGTAGGCCAATTGCAAGACAAATTGCACAGTCTCTAAAAAACACGAGCCTTACTCCTATTCATGTTACCCTAATGTTCATCATTTCAGGTGGTATCGCTATTGCCTGTATCTTTTATGGCTACTATTGGGGAGCACTTTTTTTCTTGATACTAAAATCCATTTTGGATGCAGCGGATGGAGAGTTGGCACGCTTGAAGAAAACTCCCTCTTATACAGGGCGTTATTTGGATTCTGTTTCTGACATCATTCTCAATTTGATGATCTTGCTGACCGTTTGGTATGTTACGCAAGGTTCCATGGCCTATACTTTATTAGCATTTTTTGGGCTTCAACTGCAAGGTACATTATATAACTATTATTATGTCATCCTTAGAAAAAAATACAATGGTGATACGACCAGTCGTGTTTTTGAAAACGAAACTCCCAAAGCATTAAAAGGGGAAAAACAAAGGGACGTCAATTTGTTATTTGGTCTCTATACCCTTTTATACGGCGGTTTTGACAGAATTATTTATAAGATAGATAGTGATGCCGTAGCTTCCGAAAACCTTCCAAAATGGTTTATGACGGCTGTTTCAACTTTCGGTTTGGGTTTTCAACTGCTACTCATCGGCCTGCTGTTGGTCGCGGGTTTCGAAGGATATATCATTCCCTTTTTCATAGGCTATTCTGTGTTAATCTTCATTTTTATTGCCATTCGCAAGATGATTAATCCATAATTATTTTTATTTTTCAAGGATGAAGATAAACGTACATCCTTTGCCCTGCCTTTTGGTTTTTACCTTACTTTTTCTCACCTGTTCTCCCGAAAAAAAGGAAACGTACGACCTTGCCATTCTCAATGGTTCGACCATTGATTTGGAATCTGGAAAAATTTCAGTTCAGGATATTTTTATTTCCCATGGAAGGATTCAGAAAATCACTGCTTCGGAAACTCCAGAAAATTTTGAAGCCGAACAAACGATAGAAGCTACCGGAAAGTTTATTTTACCTGGTTTTTGGGACAACCACGTTCATTTTCGTGGAGGTGATAGCTTGATCGAGGCCAACAAAAACTTCTTGAAACTTTTTATCGCAAACGGAATCACCACGGTTCGCGATGCCGGAGGTGACTTAACCCCCTCGGTCATGATGTGGAAAAAAGAAATCGCTTTGGAAAAATTAATAGGACCTACCATTTTTACATCGGGACCAAAAATAGATGGGCCAAATGCGACATGGGCGGGTTCACTCGAGGTACAAAACGACATTGATATTTTTAATGCGCTGGATTCCTTGCAAAGAATTCCAGTAGATTTTGTTAAACTTTATGATAGTCGAATTTCTGCCGACATGTATCTTAAAACTATATCAGAGGCTGAAAACAGAAACCTTATCACCTCGGGCCATATGCCCTTTACCGTTATGTTAGACGAAACTGTTGGTGCAGGAATAGATGCCATTGAACACCTTTATTATATAATGAAAGGTTGTTCGTCAAAAGAATATGAGATTACCCAACAGCTTCAAAACAACAAGTTAGGGTTCTGGGACGCCATGCCCCTGTTGATGGAAAGCTATACGGATAGTACTGCACAAACCACCTTTAATATGCTAAAAGAGAACAAAGTATTTGTTGTTCCAACATTACATATTGGCAAGACCCTTAGTTATTTAGATGAAGTTGATCATTCCCAAGACCCATATCTCGACTATATGGGTTCCGGAATTATAAAAACCTATGAAGGTCGCATCAGTCGAGTCGAAAATGCCACCGAAAAAGCGGTAGCGGATCGCAAAGACCTCGACCGGTTTTTTGGAAAGTTGGCCTACTTATTAAACGACGCAGGTGTCGGGCTATTGGCCGGATCTGATAGTGGCGCCTATAACTCGTATACCTACCCGGGAATTTCGTTGCACAAAGAGCTGGAAGCCATGGTCGAAAACGGAATTTCACCCTTGGATGCTTTACGGACATCCGCCTACAATGGGGCTGAATTCTTGAGAAAAGCTTCAGATTATGGTACCATTCAGGAAGGCAAAATTTCGGATCTGGTTATTCTGGATAGCAATCCTTTGGAGAATATTTCGAATACGCAAAAATTAAATACAGTTGTAAAAGGCAGTTCGGTTTTTGATAAAAAACAACTTCAAGCTTTGTTGGATTCAGCGGTGGAGGAATAAAAAGCTCCTTCCCCTGGCAGGGGAAGGAAAGCTTGAAAAGAACTAAACCTGAATACTGCAGGGCTCCTTCCCCTGCTAGGGAAAGGACAAATAAAAAACCCTATCAAATGAACCAAAAAATAGCCCATATCGCTTTAATCGTAAAAGAGTATGACGAAGCCATAGCGTTCTATACCAAGAAATTAGACTTTAATCTCATTGAGGATACCCAAATAAGTGCAGAAAAACGTTGGGTGCTTGTTGCCCCGCCAGGTGCAAATGAATGTTCTTTATTACTTGCTAAAGCAGCATCCCCAAGTCAAGAAGCAAGTATTGGCAACCAAACGGGCGGCAGGGTATTTTTGTTCTTGTTTACCGATGATTTTTGGAGGGATTATCATAAAATGGTAGAAAGAAATATCTTTTTTGTGCGACCTCCTAAAAAAGAAGGGTATGGCATGGTCGCAGTTTTTACCGATCTTTACGGCAACCAATGGGATCTTTTAGAACCGAATGGGAATAACAAAGGAATTTTATAAAATTGGGTTATCCAATAGCTACTTGTTAAAAACAAAAAAAATGAAAAAGATTTTAATTTCATGCTGCATATTATTGCTAATGGGCTGTAACCTCATCCAACAAAAAAACATCGGAACGGCCATCTTAATTTCAGATGTCAATATTGTTGATGTAACCAACGGGCAAATTCTTGAAGGACGGAATGTGGTCATGGATTCCGGAAAAATAAAAAGTATCTCGGCGGATTTCATAGAACCAGACACTTTTGCCCAGATTATTGATGGAAAGGGTAAATTTTTGATGCCCGGACTTGCAGAAATGCATGCGCACATACCACCGGCTTCTACAGATATTGAACGTATTGAAGATGTACTTTTTCTTTACCTCTCCAACGGTATTACTACCATACGCGGCATGTTGGGTGACCCTATTCATTTGGGACTTAGGGAAAAAGTAGAGAAAGGCGAGATTTTGGGGCCGCGCATTTTCACATCGAGTCCGTCTTTGAATGGAAATTCGGTATCTACTCTGGAGGAAGCCATTGAAAAAGTCAAGGCGTATAAAATGGAAGGGTATGATTTTTTAAAGATTCATCCGGGAATAAAACGCGAGGTCTTTGATCAGGTAGTAAAAACTGCTATTGAAGTAGGGATACCGTTTGCAGGGCATGTGCCTGTCGATGTTGGCATTCGTCATGCACTGGAAAGCAACTATGCCTCCATTGACCATGTCGATGGGTTTTTAGAAGGCCTTGTTCCCGAATCGGCCAAAGTAAAACCAGAGGAAAACGGATTCTTCGGCTATAACTTTACGCCTCTGGCGGATGTGAACAACATTGACGCCTTGGTTGCTTTAGCCAAGGAACATAAAGTCTGGATCGTACCCACCCAAAGCTTGTTCGAGCGCTGGTTTTCACCTATACCTGCAGATGAATTGTTGAAACAGCCCGAAATGCAGTATATGCCTTTGGAGACCTTGGAAACCTGGAAACAACGAAAAGGCGAATCCATCGCACCGGAAACTGGATTCAATGAAGCCCAATGGAAACAGTTCGATGCCATTCGAAAACAACTCATCAAAAAACTTCAGGATAACGGCCATGGTATACTGTTGGGTTCAGATGCCCCGCAATTGTTCAATGTCCCCGGGTTTTCCATCCATCATGAAATCGATGGAATGCAAGGTGCTGGTCTGACCAATCTCGAAATTATCAAATCGGGCACAATAAACCCGGCCAAGTATTTTGAGTTGGAAGACATTTTCGGACAAGTTAAAGAAGGCTTGGAAGCCGATCTGGTACTACTAAATGGCAATCCCGTGGAAAACCTCGATGCTCTTCAGGACATCATCGGCGTCATACGTCAGGGAAAATGGTTTCCTAAAGCAATGATCAATAAAAGGTTGGCCCAGATTTCCACGAAAAATTCTGGGACACAAAAAGAATCGAATTCCACTATGTCCAATCAATTGCAAGGCACTTGGAAGTATTATAGTGAAAAAGGCAAAAAGCCAGCGCCTGAAAACACCTTTGAACGCATCAAAACTATTTCGGATGGCTACTGGACCCTAACGGAGACCAATACCCTGACCGATAAATTAGCGCACCATCACGACGGCAGCTACAACCTAAATGGCAACACCTATTCAGAAACCATAACTTCGGCCTATCAAAGTTCGACATACCTATTGGGTAAAAC
>JBATIN010000190.1:0-24949 GCA_049667765.1 Flavobacteriaceae bacterium | reverse complement strand
TAAAATTATTTTTGCAGATCATATTATCGACGAAGAGGAAATGACCTTGCTTAAAAAATATGCCATCGGGCTTGGCTTTTCAAGTGAAAAAGCAGATAAGGTGATCAAACGTTCGGTGAATATTTTTAGTGGTCGTATCGATTTAGATGATTACCTCTATTTGGTAAATCACTAAGATTTGAAAAATAATATATTAAAAATGGGGCAAGTGCCCCATTTTTAATTTGATAAGATCAATGATATTTATCTAAAAACTCCTGCAATTTTTCTACCATTTTTCTGCTTCCGCAGAAAAACGGCACTCTCTGGTGTAGTTCTGTTGGTTTAATGTCCATAATTCTATTACGGCCGCCAATGGCCATACCGTTGGCTTGTTCCGCAATGAAGGCCATCGGGTTGCATTCGTATAGCAATCTTAGCTTGCCTTCGGCAGTAACGCTACTTTTCGGGTACATATAAATACCACCTTTGATCATATTTCGATGAAAATCCGATACTAGAGACCCAATATATCTCGCGGTATACGGTCGATCACCTTCTTCTTGCTGGCAATATTTAATGTAATCTTTAACACCTTGATGAAAATGTACGTAGTTGCCCTCGTTGACCGAATATATTTTACCGGTTTCTGGAAACTGCATATTTGGGTGAGACAGATAAAAAGTGCCAATGGCTGGGTTTAAAGTAAAGCCGTTAACACCATCGCCTGTTGTATACACAAGCATGGTTGAGGTGCCATAAATGATATAACCAGCAGCTACTTGTTGGTTGCCAGGCTGTAGAAAATCTTCCAGAGTTACAGGGGTTCCAATAGGTGTAACCCTCCTGTAAATTGAAAAAATGGTTCCTACGGAAACATTAACATCGATATTGGATGAGCCGTCTAAGGGGTCGATCAAAACCACATATTTGTTCTGATGTTTATCATCAAAACTGTTTATAGTGATGAAATCATCTTCTTCTTCTGAAGCGATTCCGCAAACAATTTCCCTGTTCTTTAGGGTCTGAATGAATTTATCGTTCGCAAGTACGTCCAACTTTTGTTGGGCTTCACCTTGAATGTTCGTGTCTCCCGCCGCACCTATAACATCTACAAGGCCAGCTTTGTTTACCTCATGGTTGACTACTTTTGCGGCTAACCTAATGGCATTGATAAGTTTTGATAGTTCGCCCGACGAGTATTGAAATGAATCTTGGTTTTCAATAATGAACTCTCCGAGGGTCGTGTTTTTCTTGATCATTTTATAGCTAGAGTCTAATTTGAGCACAAATATCGATCATTTTGTGAAACTACTATAATTTCGACAATTCGTGATATTTTAAATTTATAACTTTGTGTTTTATTTGTAACAATTATGAACTATACCATTCGTAACTCTAGAACGGAAGACATGCCCCAAGTATTGCAACTGATACAAGAACTTGCAGTATTTGAGAAAGAAGGTGATGCCGTTGATGTCACCGTGGCCGATTTGGTCCGTGACGGATTTGGGGACCAAAAATTATTCCATTGCTTTGTTGCCGAGGTCAACGGCTCTTTGGTGGGCATTGCATTATGTTACCCTCGTTATTCGACCTGGAAAGGCCCTGTACTGCATCTAGAAGACCTAATCGTTACTGAAAGCGCAAGGGGAAAAGGGCTTGGTGATGCCCTATTGACCGAAGTTGTTAAATATGGAGATCGAATGGGCGTAAAACGTATTTCTTGGGAGGTAATAGACTGGAACGAGCCAGCCATCAAGTTTTATGAAAGCAAAGGAGCCCGAGTCATGCGTGATTGGGATGTAGTTCAATTAGATGAAGAGGGAATGGAAAAGTATTTAAATAATATATAACCTTAGGGTTAAACAATTATAATAGTATATGAGAATATTCAAATTTGGCGGGGCTTCGGTAAAAGATGCGGCGGGTGTTCAAAACTTAGTAAAGGTCTTGAAAGAGGTAGGCTATGAAAATACCTTGTTGGTCGTTTCGGCAATGGGGAAGACCACGAACGCCATGGAAGCAGTAGTAAACGCTTATTTCGATGATAAACCCAACTTGCAGGCAAGCATTCAAGAGGTGATTAAATATCACAACGACATTTTATTAGATCTTTTTTCCAATGAAAAACATCCCATTTTTCAAAAAGTCAAAGTCTTGTTCGATGAGATAAAAGGTTTTTTGGTGTGGAATAAATCGCCAAAGTATAATTTCGTGTATGATCAAGTGGTAGGCTATGGCGAGTTGATTTCTACCTCTATTTTGAGCGATTATCTTAATGAAATAGGAATAAAAAATACTTGGTTGGATGTTAGAACTCTAATCAAGACCGATGATAGCTATCGCGATACTACGGTAAACTGGGAAAAAACACAACAAAACGTTTCAAACCTGGTCGATATTAAAAATTTGAATATTACCCAGGGCTTTTTAGGAAGCGATGATAACAACTTTACCACCACTTTGGGGCGTGAAGGTTCTGATTATACCGCCGCTATTTTGGCCTATTGTCTCAATGCCGAGTCGGTGACCATTTGGAAAGATGTACCCGGGGTGTTGAACGCAGATCCCCGATATTTTAAAGAGACTCAGTTACTCCATAAAATATCGTATTTAGAAGCAATCGAATTGGCATTTTATGGTGCTTCTGTCATTCACCCAAAAACCTTGCAGCCTTTGCAACAAAAAGAGATTCCGCTACGGGTAAAATCATTTCTTAATCCGAAAGACCCTGGCACAACGGTAGGCAAAGGGCTGGGAATTGAGCCGGAGGTGCCCTGTTTTATCGTGAAGAAAAACCAGGTACTGATGAAATTGTCATCGCTCGATTTTTCGTTCATTGTAGAAGACAGCATTAGTGAGCTGTTTAAAATGTTTCATGACCATAAAATGAAAGTAGACCTGATCCAAAACTCTGCGATCAGTTTTTCGGTCTGCGTCGATAACAGGTTCGGAAGGTTGAACGAATTGCTGAATCTCCTAAAAAGCAGGTTCAAAGTAGTACACCATGAAGGCGTATCGCTCTATACCATTCGCCATTTTAACGACAAGGCGATCGAATCGTTACTTAACGGGCATGATGTACTCCTAGAGCAACGTGGTAAAGAGACGGTTCAGTTGGTGGTGAAATAACACTTTTTACTCGATAATCGAGATTTAATTGCTCTTAGGCTTGCCGCTAAATTCTAAAGTTTTTTCCACCGAATACCTCGGGGTCTTAGGTCATGGTAGTTTACTAATGTTAAAATGACCTTTGGGTCTAGTGTTTTTCCTATCTTAGCCCTCGTCTAATCAAAAAACGCTTATGGGTTTAGTGACCGCAAAAGAGGTTGCGAAGGCAATTAATCTTGATAAATACGGATTCTTGGGCACCTTCATGGCCTGGGGTCTGATGAAGGTCACTAGAATTTCGAGCATTAATCGGTTTTATGACACCGTAGACCATCTTGAAGGTGAGGATTTCCTTGATGCTATCTTGGCCCATTATGGTATCGATTTCGAAATTCCTGAAGATGATTTTAAGCGATTGCCCAAAAGTGGTTCCTATATTACGATAAGTAATCATCCATTAGGTGGTATCGACGGGGTGCTGCTTTTAAAGTTAATGGTTGGTCAGCGTGCCGATTATAAGATTATCGCCAATTTTCTGCTTCATAGAATAAAGCCAATGGCGCCTTTTATAATGCCGGTGAATCCGTTTGAAGAGCGTAAAGATGCCAAAAGCAGTATCGCAGGGTTTAAAAGTGCCTTGAAACATCTTCAAGACGGTCACCCGTTGGGTATTTTTCCGGCCGGAGAAGTTTCTACTTACAAAGATGGGAAGCTAATTGTGGATAAACCTTGGGAAGAGGCCGCGTTAAAATTGATCAGAAGGGCCGAAGTGCCTGTGGTACCCATTTATTTTCATGCGAAAAACAGTAAACTCTTTTATCGGCTTTCTAAGATCAGTGATATTTTTAGAACGGCCAAATTACCTTCAGAGGTCTATTCGCAGCGCAATCGACCCATTAAGGTTCGTATAGGTCAGCCTATTTCGGTAAGCGCCCAAAAAGAGCAGGAGACCTTGGAAGAATTTACAGAGCTCTTGCGCAAAAAGACCTATATACTCTCCAATGCTTATGAAAAAGAGCGGTTGATCGATCAGTTGCCCACAACGTTGAAAATACCGAAGGCACCGCGTAAAATCGCCACAGCGGTACGAACCGAGGTTATACAGGGGGAAATAGAAAAATTACGAGAGAAAGATTGCCGTCTACTACAAAGCAAGAATTACGAGGTCTTTTTAGCCGTAGCCAACGATATGCCCTTTATATTAAAAGAAATAGGGAGACAACGTGAGGTTACCTTTCGGGAAATTGGAGAGGGCACCAATAATTCAATCGACATTGATATTTTTGATGAATATTACCATCATTTGTTTCTTTGGGATGATGAAGAAAAGTCCATTGTAGGTGCCTATCGCATGGGAATGGGTTCTGATATTTTTGCAAAATATGGCATTGATGGATTTTACCTGCAAGATCTGTTTCGGTTTGAGCCCGAACTGTTCGATATGATGCAAAAATCGATAGAAATGGGCAGAGCGTATATTGTAAAAGAATATCAGCAAAAACCCATGCCGTTATTTTTGTTATGGAAAGGTATCGTGCACACGACTTTACGGTACCCTGAACATAAATATTTGATCGGAGGGGTCAGTATCAGCAACCAATTTTCGAATTTTTCTAAATCGTTGATGATCGAATTTATGAAGAGTAATTACTGGGATCCCTATGTTGCCCAATATGTGCGTCCGAAAAAGGAATTCAAGGTAAAACTCAACGATGCCGACAAGGAATTTGTTTTTGATGAGACCGAAGCTGATCTAAATAAATTCGATAGGTTGATCAATGAGGTAGAACCCGGAAATCTAAGATTGCCGGTACTTATAAAAAAATACATTAAACAAAACGCCAAGGTGGTCGCCTTTAATGTAGATCCGCTTTTTAATAATTCCGTGGACGGTTTAATGTACATTAAAATCGCCGATTTGCCAGAAAGTACCGTAAAACCGGTAATGGAAGAGTTTCAGGCCGAATTGGAGCGCAAGTTTACCGAAGCGCAGGAGAACGGTACTTCCTAGTCGATTTCGTTATGCAGAAAGTTTTTGCAGAATTGTTTTATCTCGTTTCTTGCCTTTAAAAAAGCGGCGTGTTTTTCTTCTTTACTTCCGGTAACCTTTGAAGGGTCATAGAAATTATGGTGAATGCGTTTTGCATTTTTAGAAGCAATAAACGGACAATTTTCCTTCGCGTGGTCACAGACCGTTATGATATAGTCCCATTCAATACCTTGGTATTCATCTACATGGTTTGAAGTATGTCCAGTAATGTCTATATCATCTTCTTTCATTATGGCCACCGCACCAGGGTTTAGCCCATGGGTCTCGATTCCGGCACTAAAGATTTTAGCCTTTCCTTTTTGTAAGTGTTCAAGATAGCCATGTGCCATTTGACTTCGGCAAGAATTGCCCGTACATAGTACTAATATGTTTTTCATTTTTCAAGGTTATGGCCATGCTATACGCCTACACGTTTACTTCGCTTTTCAAAAAGCAGGTTGTCTTTCCAGACACCATCTAGCTTACCGACCCGTTCACGTTTTCCGATATACCGAAAACCGACTTTTTTATGTAAAGTAACGCTTCCTATATTTTCAGGAAAAATTCCTGATTGCAATGTCCATATGCCTTCTTCTTCACTTTTTTCGATGAGGGCTTGCATTAGTAAACTGCCGCAGCCTAAGCCTCTACTTTGTTTTCCAATATATACACTTACCTCTGCGACGCCTCCGTAGACACATCTGCTAGATACCGGTGATAGCGCCGCCCAACCGATAACTTTGTTTTCTGCTAAAGCGACAAGCCTGCACGGTTTCATATGGGCAACATCCCATGCTTCGTATGTAGGTATATTTTTTTCAAATGTAGCAAAGCCGGTAGAAATACCTTCAGCGTAGATTATTGAAACGGCGTGCCAATCATCTGGCGACATATGGCGTATATTTATACTCATACTAGCAACAGGTTATTTTTTGTCGGTAGCAATTCCAAACCAATCTTGGTCTTGGCAACATAAGGGCTACATGTAGTAAGCCTAAAATGATGCCTCCAGGAATCACATTTATACTAATAAAGGTAAAGAATTCTTTGGCAGGTGAAGCCGTAATAGTCTCCACAAAAACCAGGGTTGAACCTTCAATACTGAATTTTATGGCCAAAACCAACAGAATGGTTGAGAAGTGAAAGGCATTGGATAACAAATGAATAATATACTCCCATCGTGGTAATCCGCCCATAAAGCTCCTGCTTTCTTTTTCGGAATAAGCATCTATGGCCAGTACGATCAAATCTAGCAACACCAAACCAACGCCAATTAGAAACGCATTATAATTACTTTGGTTTACAAATAGCAACCAGACAATACTTGGGAAAAGTAGGGCGCGCAACGTGTGTGTTTTATGCTCAAAACGACTTTCGGAATGGTTGTACAGGGCATATTTAAAAATATGTAGATAAAAACCATCAAAAGTGGCCAAAACCATAAATAGTATTAGGCAAGTGGTTGCCAAATAGTAGAGTATTTCCATAGTAATAGATGATGGCTAACAGCAACCGCTGCCTGGTGCACAACTGGTAGTTACTTCAGATTCGGCTTCAACCGGGATACCACAAGTGTCTTTGGCCTTACAATCTGTTTTCTCAACTCCTAATGTAATTATAAGCTTGTTGTCGGTAACACTATAACAATGTACGAACAGTTGTGCCGTATGAAAATTGGGGTTGCTGTATTCAAATTTTACTTCCACCTCTTTTTCCATAGGTTTAATACCGTCAACTCTGTTGAGAATGCTCAGTGCTTTTTCAGCTGTCATATATTGCCTGTCTTTTTCTTCGGTACTTTCGTAAAGTTGTATGATCGTTTCTTTCCAAAAATCAACTCCGGCACCGCAATCCACAGAATCGACCGAAATGTTCTTTACTTCGGTAATATGATAGTTTGGAGCCACAAAATGGTCTTTTTTGTATTCGAAAAGAAGACTTTTAGTGGGGTGTTCCTTTAGTAAGCTTAAGATTTCTTTTGTTTTCATATTATTTATTTAGCAACAGTTAAATGAGGTTTTATTAAAAAAGGAGTTCAATAATTCTTGTATTTCTTTCCATTTTTTTAGGTTGATGCAGTAGCACATTTTTTTCCCTTCTATTTCGCCTTCGATTAGGTCGATGCTTTTTAATTCTTTTAAATGTTGTGAAACGGTGGGTTGCGCGAGCCCTATTTCTTCCACAATATCATTACAGATGCATGAGGGTTGAGTACTTACATGTTGCAAGATCGCAATACGCGCAGGATGCGCCAGTACCTTGAAAATGGTGGCCAATTGGTTCTGTTTGGTATCGAATATTTGCGTTTTAGTTATGCCCATAGTTGAATTATAATATTGCAATATTACGATAATAAAAATAACTAAAAAAGCCAAATCGATTAAAATTTGACTTTCAAAGTTTTTAGAACCAAGGTTTTCTGCCTACTTGATAGGTGTTGTAGAACTCTTCGTCAGATTTGGTCAGGTAAATAATACCTTCAATAAGTCCAATTACACATGTGGCCATAACGATGAAACTACCAATAAAAAAGCACATGGTTGCATAGCCAATAATTGTTGCAACTAATAATATAATGCCTTCCTTTTGATACCCCAAAATAAATTTATGCACTCCTAAGGAACCAAATATGATTGCCAAAATACCAGCAAGCAACTTTTTGTTCTCACCTCCGACTTTATCAAATGCTTCTTTCGCGTTTTCGGTAAATTCGTTGGCCGTTTTCTTAGCCTCATCAGCAAAATCGCTTGCCTTTTCTTTGGCCTCATGAGCAAATTCACTTGCCTTTTCTTTTGCATCGTGAGCAAACTCGCTGGCTTTTTCTTTTGCATCGTCGAATTGCCCGCTTGCCTTATCGCCTAGGTCTTTTGCCTTGTCTTTTGTACTATCAAACGCATCTTCGGCTTTATCGGCCAAGTTGTCCGCGCCTTTTTTTGCTTTATCCATAGCATCATCGGCCATGTCGTTTAAATCTTTATTGTCTTCTGCCATTGTTTAGTTTTTTGGTGGTAAATATAGAGACTAATGTAGTAATTAATCGGCAATCAGAGAAATGCATTGTCAATTGGTTCCCAAAGCTCTAGTTTATTGCCTTCGGGGTCTAGGATCCAGCCGAATTTACCGTAGTCGAACTCTTCTATTTCCCCTACTACGGTTACGCCTTCTTGTTTTAGTACCTTTACTAATTCTACTAGATTTTCTACCCGAAAGTTCATCATGAACTGTTTTTCACTTGGCTTGAAATATTTGGTGTCTTCATTCATAGGACTCCATTGTGTAGAACAATCGTTGCCTTCTTTGTCTTTCCACCAAAAGGTACAACCGTATTGATCGGTGGGTAGGCCCAAATGAGAATTGTACCACTGCTTCATGGCATCTGGGTCTTTAGATTTAAAGAAAATTCCGCCTAGACCTGTTACCCTTTTTTTCATGAATTTTTATTTTTTAACATTTTTTTCGTACAATTGAATCCAATTTTCAGGAGAAATTTTGCTACACAATTCGGCGATGAGGTCGTACGGAATATCATCCATATTTTTAAAGCGTACGCAACTCTTGCCCATATTTAACTTGTGTTTACAATGATTCGGATATTCGGTGACGAACCAATCGTATAATTTTGAATCGGCATAAATACCTGAATGATATAGGGCGACAAAGTTTTTTTGTGATGCCAAATTGATAAAAGGGAGGGGTAATTTTGGATCACAATGATACCCATCTGGGTAGAGGCTATGTGGCACTACGTAACCCAACATGCCATAACTTATCTGTTCTTCAAAGCCTTTGGAAAGGTGTTTTTTAATAATGCCCCTGAGTTTTGAAATGACCAGTTGGCGTTGTTCAGGTAATTGAGCGATGTAGTCTTCGGGTGATTCGGCTTTGTATTGCATTACTTTAGGGTTTGCCCCCTAAAGTTAACAAAATTTCGCTTTAATTTTATCGACTATTGTTTGTGCCAATTTTACCTTGCTTTCAAGGGTCCAACCTGCAACATGTGGGGTAAGCAATACATTTTCGGCTTGAATGAGATATGTAAAGGCATCTGGCAGTTGGTGGTCGGTGAACATATTTTCGAACGATGATTTTTCGTATTCCAGTACGTCGAGGCCTGCACCCAAAACTTTGCCCGATATAAGGGCAGCTACTAGATCTTTGGTGATTATACATTTGCCCCTTGCAGTATTCAAAAGCCAAATTTGGTTCTTGAATTTATTGATAAATTCAGTATTTACCATCCCAACGGTCAACTCGGTTTGGGGTACATGTAGGCTAATAATATCAGATTTTTGATACAGCTCCATAATGCCCACTTGACGGGCATTTTCATCTTCAACACCGCCTTGAATGTCATAACAAATCACCTCAATGTCGAACCCGCGTAGCTTTTTAGCAAAAGCTTTTCCCATATTACCGTAGCCGATAATGCCCACTGTTTTCCCATCAAGTTCTACGCCACGATTGCCCTCACGGTCCCATTTACCTGAGCAAACCTCACGATCTGCCTTGTTCAGTTTATTAAATAGAGAAAGCAGCATCCCCAGGGTGTGTTCTGCTACCGCATTTCTATTTCCTTCGGGGGCAGCGGCCAAAAAGATTCCTTTGTTTTTGGCATATTTGATGTCGATATTTTCCAATCCAGCTCCCAATCGCCCTATAAATTTCAACTTTGTGGCTTTATCGAGAAAAGAGCTGTCAATAGAAAAACGACTTCGTATGATAAGGCCCTCATACTCATGAATTTTGGCTTCTATTTCTGATTTTGAGGAAGTATAATCTTCTTGGTTCTCAAACCCTAATGAATTGAATTGTTCAATGATCAAAGGATGATTGGTATCTACATGCAATACTTTCATTGCTTATATTTTTGGATAATGTGTCTGGGTCAATTCATGGGTGACCTCGCCCGTATGAGCCGTTTTTTGCTTTTCGAAGAGTAAAAGATGTACCTCTTCACCATTTTTGGTCATTGGGTTGTGTTCTACCCCTTTTGGAACCACAATGAGTTCTCCTTCATTAACGACTTCGGTACGGTCTCGAAATTGCATATAAAGGGTGCCTTTTAAGACCTGAAAAAGTTCATCTTCATCTTTATGGGCATGCCAGACGAATTCGCCTTGAATTTTAGCCAAAACCACGCGCATATCATCCACGGTAGCAATCTGGTGCGGATGCCATTGTTTGTTGAAAAGACTGTGTTTTTCTACTAAATTGATGGGTTTCATTATTTTGAAGTTCTAATTTTTAAACTGTTTGAAACGCATAAAGACGGTGTGAATGCTAAATCTTTTTATAATGCTAAAGAGGACCTAAATCCCTAAAACGATCTTTGCAATCGAAAAATAGATCAGAATTCCGAAAATGTCGTTGCTCGTAGTAATAAAAGGTCCTGTAGCGATTGCTGGGTCAATTCCTTTTTTGTGTAAAAATAAAGGGATAAATGTGCCGATAATACCTGCGACCACGATAACGACCACTAAAGAAATGGATATGGCCAAGGCAGTCATAAAGGTGCCTTTCCAAGCCCATGTAAAAAATAACAGCGCCACCGCCAAGACCAATCCGTTCAGTGTTGCCAACAGCATTTCTTTGATCAAACGGTTACGAATACTACCTTTTAAATCGTCATTGGCCAAGCCTTGAACGATAATAGCACTTGACTGAACCCCGACATTACCCGCCATAGCGGCAATTAAAGGCGTAAAGTAAAATAGAATGGCATGTTTGCTTATCATTTCTTCAAAACCGCCCATAATGGCGGCCGCGCCTACACCTCCAACGAGCCCTAAGAAAAGCCAAGGTAAACGGGCACGGGTAAGGTCCCATATGCTGTCATCGGCTTCTACGTCTTGAGAGATACCAGCGGCCAATTGATAATCTTTTTCAGCTTCTTCTTTGATGACGTCAACAATATCATCAATAGTAATCCTACCTACCAATCTTCCAATTTCATCCACTACGGGAATGGCCTCCAAGTCATATTTACTCATGATTTTGGCAACTTCTTCGGGTTTTTCGTTTACACTGACCGAATCGACTTTTGGAATATAGACTTCGCTGATGTGGGTCTTGGTAGAAGTAGTCAATAAGTCTTTTAGGGAAAGTCGCCCCTTTAATTTATCTTCATCGTCTACCACATAAATAGAATGTACCCGGGTCACGTTCTCGGCCTGCGCGCGCATTTCCTTGACACATTTTAGCACGTCCCAGCTTTCCCTGACTTTGACCAATTCTTTTGCCATAAGGCCCCCTGCAGAATTTTCATTATAGCGCAGTAGGTCTACAATGTCTTTCGCATGGTCTCTATCTTCCATTTCGGAAATGACCGCTTGCAAAATTTCTTGTGGCAGCTCGGCCATAATGTCCGCTGCATCATCAGTGTCCAATTCCGATAACTCGCCTGCAATTTCCTTAGATGAAAGATTCGCCAAGATGGCTTCTCGCACATCTTCGTCAAGCTCGGTTAGCACATCCGAGGTCTTGTCACTATCGAGTAGTTTTATAAGATAGGTGGCCTTATCAGTATCGAGCTCATCAACAATTTCTGCAATATCGGCAAAATGCACCTCTTCCATAAGAGAGACCAAACTGGTGTTTCCCTTTTGCTCAATGAGCTGCTCTATTTCGGTAAGAAGCTTGTCGGTGAGTTTAAACGGTGTCATCTGCTATCTTCTTTGTAAGGGCGATAAAATCGGCCACTGCCAATTGTTCTGGTCGAAGGTCAAAGATAGCATCTTCTTTGAGATTATCTGAAAGGGCGAACAGTTTTAAGCTATTACGAAGGGTTTTGCGCCGTTGATTAAATGCGGTCTTTACGACTTTGAAGAATTGCGATTCGTCACAAGATAGGGTAAAGTCTTTTTTACGGGTCAATCGCAGTACGCCAGAATCTACTTTTGGTGGCGGGTCGAAAACATCGGGTGATACCGAAAACAGATATTCCACATCGTAAAAAGCCTGAACCAACACAGAAAGAATACCGTATGCTTTTGAACCGGCCGGTTCACAGATCCGCTGTGCTACCTCTTTTTGGAACATTCCTGAAAATTCGGGTACCTGTGCTTTTAGTTCCAACATTTTAAATACGATCTGGGTAGATATATTATATGGAAAGTTGCCAGTGATGGCAAATGGTTCATTGCCAAAAAGCGAGTACAGGTCGTAATTTAAAAAATCGGCCTCAATAACCTTTAAAGTACTGCCGTTTGGATGTCCTACATAATGTTGTTGGGTAAATTCGTTGTTAAGGTAATTGATCGATTCGTGGTCAAGGTCCATGGCTACGAGCTGAATGTCGCGCTTTAGTAAGTACTTGGTCAAAACCCCGGTACCGGCCCCAATTTCGATAACCTGGTTATATCCGTCTAAAACAAGGGTATCCGCTATTTTTTGAGCAATGGTTTCATCTTTTAGAAAGTGCTGGCCCAAATGTTTTTTGGCTTTGACCGGACCTGTATCACGCCCCTTTTTCTTATCGATGTCGTAGTGTTTTGATTTTTGTTTCTTTTTCCTTTTGGCCATGTGCTCTGTCTGTGTTTAGAAACCTTCTTGAGCCACATAGACCCATGCTTTTTTACCGGATGCCAATGATACTTCTAATCGTTCGTAGGCGTGACCTTCATAGGCATCGGCTAGTAGAAGTTCCCTGTCGGTGATAAGGTAGCAGATCCCCGAAATAGTATCGTGGCCCGTTTTAGATTTCGCGAGATTCGGATATTGTCCGGCCACCTTTGTTTCTGATAACCGATACCCTGATAGCAAATCGTTGGCGCCTTTAAGTTTTCTTGAAAAGATCTTATGCTGAATGATTTCATCTTGTAAAGTACCGTAGGTAAACAAATAATGGGTGGCACCAAGGTTTATTTTGTATTGTTCATTTACGATTTCCATTTCAGTACGGAACGAGACAAATTTACCCGCGAAAAGTTGATGGGCTTCTTTTCGTAAACTTGGGGCGTCTTCTTCATAGTAACGTAGCAAGGTATTCTTATCGACCGTTGTAAATTGTACCGAATAGGTGATACCGCCCATTTCTTCTTCTATTACCACCCTGCTCATTTTGGCGCTTAGAAATTTACCTGTGGCAAGTACTTCTGGAATGTGGGTTTCTTTCATCCATGAGAGCCATTTTTCATGAACAGATTCTTCTATATTGGTTGTTATGTTGTAGATGTACATAAATAATAAAATTCAAATTAGTTGGCTTGCTTAAAAACAATAATGCGTGTAAATGGGTATTGGGATTATATTTAATTGACGGCATCACCGCGCAGGGTTCTAAAGAGCTTTCTTGCCTGTGGAAAATAATAACTATCTTGATAATTATAAATAATTTTCTCGTACTGTTCTTTCGCTTTTTCGGGTTCGTTTAAAATGATTCGGTAGAGTTCGCCCAGGGCAAAATGGGCATCGTCGGCAAGAATACCGTTGTTGTAAAACTCAATAATCTTTATATAGTTGAATTTAGCGGCTTCGTAATCCTTTATCGTTTCTAACAGTTGTCCTTGTTTTAAAAGGGCTTCGTCTTCTATTTTTTCTCCTTTATGATCTTTTAAAATACCTTCGAGTTCGTCAATAGCCTCCTTGGTCTTGTTCTGATAGGCCAATAAATCGGCCCTGGCATATTTTTTAAGGGCGGTCTGGGTAGAATCTTCAAGGGTATTATCCGAAATTAATAAACTCAATTGCATGGCATCATTGGCGATCAATTGTGAAGTGGAACTACGCAGTACTTTCAATTGAGTTAAGGCCCAGTCGAAATCGCCTTTGTAAAAACTGGTCTGTGCTACCTTGTACCGTGCATTTTGCCCAAGCACATCATTTTTGAGGCTTTTTTGAATTTGGGAAAAATAGATCAAGGCCTGATTGAATTTTTTATCATACACCAATATATCGCCCAATGCCAGTTTTATATAGGCATTTCCGCGTTCGTTCAAAGGAAGCTCCAAACTTTTTTTTAAGAGGTCGATGGCCAGTGTGGGCGTGTCTTTTTTAAAGGTCAAGAAATTTGCATAGGCGACTTGCAGTTGTAGCGTTTGACTTTTATACCCATGCTGTTCTAAAAGTTCATCAAAACGTTGTTGAATGGTCGCTAGCGTTTTTTCGTCCGCGTCCATAAGTTCGATATCGATGATGTTCAATTCGGCATTTAGCTGAGTTACCTCATCACTGGAATTTTCAATAATATATTGGTATATTTCTTTGGCTGCCGATACGTCATTGTCGTCAAGGGCAATATCGGCGAGCCCTTCCAATCTCTGCATTGAACTTCCTTCGGCACGTTTGTAAATGGCTTTTTCTTGTCGAAACGCACTTTCATATTGTTTCTGTTGTACAAAAAGCCAGCTTAAAAGGTCGTTCCAAACAAGATCCGGACTTTTTTGGGCATGTTGCAATAAAATGCGCTTTAAGGTCAGGTTGTTCTCGTTCTCAGGGTCAGCGGTAATAAAATCATCAAGTCCCCGTAAAATGTTCGACTTTGAGGTCTTGCCTTCGCTAATTAATTTTAAGTATGACTCGTACATGCGTTCAATATCGCCCTGCTCACCATAGATGCGTGCCATTTGATAGTTGTAGTCTAACTCGGGCATGAGTTCCATGGCCTTTTCATAAGCTTTTAAGGCATAATCTAAAAGGGCATAGTTTTGAAATTTAAAACCAAGGCCGTAACCAAAATTAGGGTTTTCATTGATTTTCTCTAGCGCTTGTTCATAATAGGTATTTGCCTTTTCTGGGGCATCTTGTAGCGTGTAATTATACCCTAGGTCAACCAACAATGTAGGATAGGGATTGCTCTCTTTTATTTTTTTTAGGAGGTAATTTTCGGCGTCGGAATAGCGCTCCAATTGCTGATAGCATGCCACAAGGCCTTCAGAGAAATCAGTTCTACGGGGGTCTCTATCGGCTAATTTTTCATAGAAGACGACCGCTTTTTCAAAATCACCGTCATCGAAATACTGTTTCGCCAAAAAATCATCTTGGCCAAAGGCTGTGCTAAGCAATACGAAGTACGAAAGAAATAGTACAAGTGGTCGCATGTCTCAAAGATACGCAGAATGCAGTAAGATCTTGTTAATAGCGTCTTAATCAATCTTGTCAAAACCACAATACGGCACCAAAACCTCAGGGATCAGAATGCCATCTTCGGTCTGATAGTTTTCTAAGATGCCGGCCAAAACCCTAGGCAATGCCAGAGAACTGCCGTTTAGCGTATGTGCCAATTGGTTTTTACCGTGTTCGTCTTTATAGCGCAATTTTAGGCGATTGGCCTGAAAGGTTTCGAAATTCGATACCGAACTGATCTCTAACCATCGGTCTTGTGCTGTGGAAAACACCTCAAAATCATAGGTAAGGGCAGAGGTAAACCCAAGGTCGCCACCACAAAGCCGGAGAATGCGATAGGGCAACTTAAGTTCTCGCAAAATGGTTTTTACATGTTCAACCATACCGTCCAAAGCCTGATAAGAATTTTCAGGATGTTCTACCCGTACAATTTCAACCTTATCGAATTGGTGCAACCGGTTAAGGCCGCGAACATGGGCGCCATAACTGCCCGCTTCCCTTCTAAAACAGGGGGTGTATCCGGTATAACAAATCGGGAAATCGCTTTCGTTCAAGATAACATCCCTAAATATATTGGTCACTGGTACTTCGGCCGTAGGAATCAAATACAGGTCATCAGCACCAACGTGGTACATTTGGCCTTCCTTATCGGGCAATTGGCCCGTGCCAAAACCCGAGGCTTCGTTCACTAAATGCGGCACCTGCATTTCCGTATAGCCCGCTTGTGTATTTTTATCTAAAAAATAGTTGATCAGGGCACGCTGTAATCTAGCTCCTTTGCCCTTGTAGATCGGAAAACCTGCCCCGGCTATTTTAACGCCCAATTCAAAATCGATAATGTCATATTTCTTCGCCAACTCCCAATGGGGTAGGGCGCCAGAATATAGCGTGGGAACCTTTCCTTCCTTAAGAACCTCTTCATTGTCTTCTTCAGACTTGCCCGCCGGTACCAGTTTGTGTGGCACATTCGGAATTTGATATAGTAGGTTTTGCAACGCTTCGGCAACGGTATTAAGGTATTCGTTCAAGGTTTTTGATTCTTCCTTTAAGGCTCCTGTCCGTTCTTTGAGGGCATTCGCTTCTTGGGTTTTCCCACTTTTAAAAAGCTCACCGATCTCTTTGGAAAGTTTGTTGCCTTCGGCCAAAACACTATCTAATTGGGTCTGGGTCGACCTTCGTTTTTCGTCTAGCTCAATTACATTTTCTAATAAAGGGGCGGCGTCTATATTTCGCTTTTTAAGCGCTGATCGTATTTCTTCTTTCGCCTCGCGAATGGCCTGTAGCTGCAACATTATATCGTAATTTTATCGTGCAAATTTAAGGTAATCCTATGATTAAAGGTCACTATTTTCGGCAGATTGAACCAAAGTGGGTCCTTAAACCGCTTTTTTTACATTAAGTCAATATAAAGAACAGCCTCGTAGCAGTTTTAGTATACTTCGCATATGAATTCAAGAAGTTAATTGGTTTGTTTTGAAATTAGGTCGTGCGCGTGTTGCCGGTCTATTTTCAACTGTTTCTTCAGGGCGTCTATTGATTCGAATTTGCGCTCGTCTCGAAGCCGGTGTAGTACTTGAATCTGAATTTTTTGGTCGTAAAGGTCATCCTTAAAATCAAAAAAGTGGACTTCGATACGTTTTGAATTTTCAATGTTATCGGTTGTATCTTCCGATACGGTAGGGTTAAAGCCTATATTCATCATCCCGTAAACAATTGTATTGTTTAGCATGGTCTTAACTACATAGGCCCCAATTTTAGGAATTAGCTTGTAAGTCTCGGAAATATTAAGGTTTGCCGTTGGAAAACCGATCGTATTGCCTAGGCCTTTTCCTTTTACAACTGTGCCGGTCAGCTTGTATTGATAGCCAAGAAATTTGTTTGCCTTTTCAATATAGCCATTAAGCAAAGCTTTGCGAATTTTAGTAGAACTTACCGAAATATTGTTGACTTCTTGTGCCGTTATTTCTTCGACTTCGAAATCGAAAGTACCACCAAAGATTTTTAGGTCGTTAATATTGGCATTTCTATTTCTGCCAAAACGATGATCGTACCCGATAATGATTTTTTTCATGTGCAACGCGTTTACCAAGTTATCGCGAACAAATTCGGTAGCTGTCAGTCGTGAAAACTCTTGGGTAAAGGGATGCACAATCAGGTAATCGATACCCAATTGCTCCAAAATTTCTTCTTTTTCATCGATGGTATTCAACAATTTTATATCTGCATCTTTTTGAAGAACCATTCTCGGATGTGGGAAAAAGGTCAATACTACCGATTTCAATCCTTGCTGCCTAGCCGTATTGATCAGGCGCGTTAAAATTTTCTTATGGCCAATATGAACCCCATCAAAGGTCCCGATGGTTAAAACCGTAGGATGCCGTTCATCGAGTTTGCTAATGCTTTGGACTGTTAACACGTAATTAGGATAATAAAAAAGGCTTATATTTGAATTTGGCTAAAAACCCCTTAATGGCTTCAAAATTACGTCTTGTTTTTTCAATTACCATAGTATTTCTTTCCTTTTACGGCAATGCACAGCAAGGGTATTGGAAGAAAGAAGCGTTACAGGTCAATTCAGAAAAAGGGTTGTTCGATCAGTTTAAAGTGAAGAAAGGCGTGATATTCTCTTTTGATGAGGCGACTTTCAAAAAACATTTAAACCCAACAACGAGCGTTCAAAGGAATTCGAAAGTAGTATACTTTCCGAATGCCGATGGCGAAATCATTGCTTTTTCTGTAGAGGAAGCTTCGGTAATGGCCCCGGAATTGGCAGCAAAATTTCCTGAAATAAAATCGTATAGAGGTGTAGCACTTTACGATAAAGGGGTTAAAATTCGCTTTAGTGTATCGCACAAAGGCATTCAGAGTATGATAGTCGATTCGCATAAAAAGGGAAACAGTTTTATGCAAAAGGGAAGTAATGGTAAATATGTGGCATATGGCAGAGATGAGGTTGCCCTTGATGCCGATTTTGTTTGTAATACAAAATCCATTTTGCAGAATAGTTTACTAACGAGCACTGCAAAGCCCTTAGCCGAAAGGGTGCACCGTAAGTATCGATTGGCAGTTTCTGCATCGGGCGAATATACGGCTTTCCATAGTTTGCCCAATGCCCCTTCGGTCGCTGATGCCATGGCCGCGATCAACGCCACCGTGACCAGGGTAAACGAGGTCTACGAAACAGATTTGGGCATTACCCTTGAACTAATCGCCAATAACGACCAAATAGTATACACTAACGCAGCTACAGATCCGTATAATGAGGACTTAAACTCAGAGGTTCAGAGCGCTATTGATCTTAAGATCGGTTCTCAAAACTATGATGTGGGTCATTTGTTCCATAAAGGTGATAATGGGGGTAATGCAGGTTTTATCGGCTCGGTTTGCATAAATGGTAAAAAAGGCAGTGCCTATTCTTCAGGTGCGACACCTGAAGGTGATTTGTTCGATATTGATTTTGTTTCACATGAAATGGGACATCAATTCGGCGCTAACCATACCTGGTCCTATCAATCTGAAGGCACGACGGTACAAGCAGAACCAGGTAGTGGAAGCACCATAATGGGGTATGCGGGAATTGTGGGGGTCAACAATGTGGCTTCCCATGGCGACGATTATTTTCATTACTATAGTATAGTACAAATAGCAGAGTATATTGACAGCAAAAGTTGTGGTGAAGTTATAACGGGCCTAAACAATGTTGCTCCTGTGATTTCTGATGTAGGTAATTACGTAATCCCTAAATCTACAGCCTTCGTTCTTGAAGGTTCTGCCTCGGATGTCGATGTCGATAATGTGCTTACTTATACTTGGGAGCAAATCGATAATGGTGTTGTAACCAATGAGACTTTTGGTCCAACGAACCTTTCTGGCGCAAATTTTAGATCTCAACTACCTTCGACTTCTCCGGTACGATATTTTCCAAAATTGAATAGGGTGCTACAGGGAAATCTTACCCAAATAAACCCGACGATCAATTCGGCATGGGAGACGGTGTCCGATGTTGAACGTGAATTCAATTTTGCGTGTACCGTACGGGATAACGCTACTGGTAGCGGACAAGTGGATTCTGATTTGGTCAAAATTTCTGTGGTGGATGGGGCAGGGCCTTTTAAAGTGCTGTCCCATGCCAATAATTCGGTAATTACAGCCGGAGCCGTCGAAGAAATTCTATGGGATGTGGCAGAAACCGAAAAAGCACCGATTAATGCCGTTAATGTAGATATCTTCCTTTCAAAAGATGGAGGGCTTACTTTTCCTATCCTTTTGGCAAATGACACTCCTAATGACGGGAGTCACAAAATTGTGATGCCTTCAGAGATTACCACTACCGCAAGGCTAATGGTGCGGGCAAGTGATAACGTATTTTTTGCGGTCAATAGCTCAAATTTTACTATCCAGGCCTCAGAAATTGTATTGCATTTTTCTGAAGTCGATTATGCCGTATGCAAGCCCGATGACCTGATCATTCCTTTTATCTATGAAACCTACCTTGGTTACAACGAAGAAGTGAACTTTAGTGTTGAAACGCTACCGCCAGGTTTAGGGGTTACTTTTTCTCCAACAAGTGCTACGGATACAAATACTCCTTTAATCGTAACGTTGACGAACACGCAGAATCTTGATGAAGGCAGTTATTCGATAAAGGTATTGGCCACTGGCGCCACCAAAGTAAAATCCGTAGAACTTGAATTGAATTTATATGACGCTGATTTCTCGGACATAACCCTAATAGCGCCCAGCAACGGGGCAATTGACACTTCAACTAAAGAACTTTTAGAATGGCCTTTGGATACAAGTGTAATTGCCTATGATGTTCAAATCGCTACAGACGCTGCGTTTGTGAACATTGTGGAGTCGGCAACGATTCGTACCAATACCTACGCTCCAATAGAGCTTCAGCACGAAACAACTTATTTCTGGCGGGTAAGGCCTAAAAACACTTGTTTAGACGGCCCGTACAGTGCGGCATTTAGTTTTACCACGGTCAGGTTTAGTTGCCAGACAAAATCGGGTGGCAATCTGCCGATAGATATTTCTGCAACGGGTACGCCAACGATAACTTCAAAAGTAACCTTCCTTGAAGACCTTATTTTATCTGACCTCAATGTTAACTTAGATATTGAACATTCGTATTTGTCAGATTTGGAGGTAAGTTTAACATCTCCTTCTGGCACTACCGTATTGCTGATGTCAAATTCGTGTGGCGATTTAAAAAATGTTGTTGCCATCTTTGATGATGAGGGAGAGAGTTTTACGTGTGGAGGTGATCCTGCAGTAAATGGAATAGTAAGGCCAACGGGGTCATTGTCGACCTTTAATGGGGAATCTATTTTGGGGGAATGGACCTTAACTGTTGCCGACAATGTGGCTTCTGATGGAGGTTCTTTAAAAGCATTTTCATTGGAAGTATGTGTTGAAGGCGATTTTAGGCCCGATGCCGATAAAGACGGAATTTTCGATGACGGTGATGATCTTTGCCTTGGCACACCCGAAGGTGTTGAGGTCGATGCTAACGGATGTCAAATCTATCGATTGCCCATTCGTAATTTCTCTGTGGCCGCACAAAGTGAGTCGTGCCGTAGTTCAAATGACGGTGCCATCGTAATAATGGCCACCTTGCCTATGGACTATGAAATTACGATTTCGGGAAGCAATGTAAACTTGACACAAAACTTTACCAACACCTATACGCTTTCAAATTTACCTTCCGGCACCTATTCGGTATGCATTACCGGTACTGATGGCGCAATTGTTTATGAACAAAATTGCTATGATGTAGACATCTCAGAACCGGACCCGTTGTCGGTAAGTTTAAAAACTAATTTTGAAGGCAAACAAGTTACTTTAGACCTTCAAGGTGCTGATCTTTATTTTATAGAACTTAACGGCAATATGATCGAAACTCGGCTACACTCCATTACTTTAGACTTAAAACAGGCACATAATACCCTAAAAGTGACCACAGGGCAACTTTGTCAAGGCGTTTTTGAAGAACAGATAGTGCTCACCGATGAAGTGTTGATATACCCTAACCCCGTCTATGAAATTACAACGGTACGTCTTGCTAAAGGACCTAATGCCGTTACGGTCGATATATTCGACCAAAATGGAAGATTTATAAAGCGTAAGAACCTAAGTACGAACCAAGCTGAATTTGAACTCGATTTTACGGGACTTCCTTCCGGAATCTATATGCTTAAGTTTAAGGGTGAGAATTTGAATACAATTAAACGAGTAATTAAGAAATGAGAGTATTTTCATTGCTACTTATAGGAACACTTCTGTTGATCGGATGCAAAAAGGACGATCCGCCTAAACCTCCTGAACGTGCCACTTTGGTCTTCCCTGCTATCAATTCAGAATGCACAACGGGCCAATCATTGAACGAAACCACCAGTCAGGTCGAATTTAAATGGACGGCCGCTAACTTCGTAGAGACCTATGAGCTGCGGGTTACCAATTTAAATACGAGTATTACACAGACCATAAGCACGCCTTCACTGTCGGCTAAATTGCCAATTGAAAAAGGTGCGCCTTTCTCATGGTTGGTGAATACTAAAAATTCAAAGGTGTCCACAAGTACCGCCAGTGAAACGTGGCGGTTTTACAATGCCGGATTTCAAAAAAGTTTTGCCCCATTTCCACCACAGCTAGTAGCTCCGCAAATGGCAAAGTCTGTTTTTAAGGATATTAACAATGAAATCACTTTAAAATGGGAAGGTGCAGATGCTAATAATGATATGGTCGGTTACGATGTTTATTTTTCAACACAGTCACCACCAGAAACACTTATCGTTTCCTTAGGGGCAAATCAAAACTCACATAAAGTAAGCGTTGTTTCAAACACTTTGTATTTTTGGCGGATAGTGGCAAAAGACGGCAAAGGAAATACTGCCGACTCTGGAATCTTTTCTTTTAAAGCGCTTTAATTATGAATTGTTAAATTCGTTCATAGTATTTTTTACACCGGATAAAACAAATGATTTGATTAATTCTATAGAGCGATTAAAACGTTCTTGAAGCACTTTTTTTTCGTCTTCGTTCCACTCACCTAGCACATAATCGATTTGTCTTCCTTTTCCAAAATCAGAGCCTACCCCAAAACGAAACCGATTGTAGGTAGTGGTCTGTAGCATGTTCTGAATATCTTTGAGTCCGTTATGGCCACCATCGCTTCCTTTGGTCTTTAAACGTAAAGTTCCAAAGGGTAGGTTTATATCATCGGTGATTACAAGTAAATTTTCAATGGGAATATTTTCTTTATCCATCCAATACTTTAACGCCTTACCACTAAGATTCATGTAAGTTGATGGTTTAAGGCAAATTGCCGTTCTGCCTTTTACCTTAAAAGTGCCTATGTCTCCTAGTCGTAAAGTTTCAAAGGTAAAATCTTCTGTTAGTGCTAGGGCGTCCAATATCTTGAAACCTACGTTATGCCGTGTTTCGGTATATTCGTCACCAATGTTGCCAAGACCAACGATCAAAAATTTTTTCATAAGGTCAGCTTTTTGCCAATTCTGGCTTTTAGGGTAAAATAATGATTTCAGGTAGTCGAACATGTTGAAATTGTATGTTGAATAAAAATACAAAAGCATTCCGAGACCCGATATCCATCGGAACGGAATGCTTTTTATTTGATCTTCAAGAGTTGTACGACTAGTTCTCTCCTCCTTCAGCTTCAGCTGGGGCATCGCCACCTTCGCTTGCTTCTCCTTCTACTCCTTCAACATCATCATCTTCTTCGTCTTCGACAACTATCGCCGCACGAGCTGTCTTGACCTGTACCACCAAGGTACTGTCTGGGTGCAGAATGCTGAAATCATCATTCAATAGTGATTCAACAGCAATATACTCTCCGATTTTTAACTTAGAAATGTCGATATCGAAGAAATCGGGCAATTTAGACGGCAAAGCCTTGATCGCCAGTTTTCTGTTTCTAAACAATAATCGGCCCCCATTACGAACCCCGGGTGAACTTCCGTTCAATCGAACAGGTATGTTCATTGTTATCGGCTTGTCTGCGAACAATTGATAGAAATCTACGTGTATGATACCATCGGTTACCGGGTGGAATTGAATGTCTTGCATAATGGCATCTACCTTTTTTCCACCTAATTCAATCACGACTGTGTGAGCATTGGCGGTGTATACCAAATCTTTGAACGTTAGTTCGTCCGCTGAAAAGTGTAATGGTTTATCCCCTCCGTAAATCACGCAAGGAACCTTTCCAGCATTACGTAAGGCCTTCGTTGCCTTTTTGCCCACGCTTTCTCTTTCTGATCCTTTAATTGTAATTGATTTCATTGTTTTTAATTATATATACTTATTATTACTATTCATTATGATTGTTTAGGTCTTGGTACCTCAACTGCTTTTTCACAGGCTTAACCGACGACTAAACAGGTTGCTACATCAAAAACTTAGAAGCAATTGACGTATTGTGATGTACCCTATGCATTACATCTGCGAATAAATTGGCACAGGTTAATACTTTTACTTTGTCACTATCTTTTCGTGATGGGATTGAATCTGTGATGATCAATTCCAACAATTTTGAATTTTGAATTTTTTCATAGGCATTACCTGAAAGCAATCCGTGAGTGGTGATAGCACGAACGCTCAACGCTCCTCTTTCCATCATTAAATCTGCCGCTTTGGTAAGGGTGCCGGCCGTATCGACCATGTCATCGACCAAGACTACGTTTTTGCCTTGTACATCGCCAATAAGCTCCATATGCGAAATTATATTGGCTTTGGCCCTTTGTTTATAACAGATGACCACATCGCATTCAAGTGCCTTAGAATAGGCATATGCCCTTTTTGAACCTCCCATATCGGGTGATGCAATCGTGAGGTTGTCAAGATTCAATTTTTCTAAATATGGTAAAAACAAGGTGGAGGCAAAGAGGTGATCAACAGGTTTTTCAAAGAAACCTTGTATTTGGTCGGCATGCAGGTCCATTGTAATGATTCGGGTCGCTCCCGCGGCCTCTAGCATTTTGGCGACCAATTTTGCTGCAATAGGTACCCTAGGTTTATCTTTTCTGTCTTGTCTGGCCCAACCAAAATAGGGCATAACTGCCGTAATATGCCTAGCCGATGCTCTTTTTGCTGCATCGAGCATTAAAAGCATTTCCATAAGGTTTTCAGAACTCGGATTGGTAGACCCTATGATAAAAACACGTGCACCACGAACTGATTCTTCGAACGAGGGTTGAAATTCACCATCACTATATCTTGAAAAGCTTACCTTGCCTAAATCGGTGCCGTACGCCTTGGCTATTTTTTCAGCCAAAACCATACTTTGGGTACAAGCAAAAATTTTGGGTTCAGGCACAGTGTACGACATGGGGTAACCTATTGTGATTTAGTATATTGAAACCCCTAATTCTTAGGGAGGTGCAAATTTAAAAATTAATTTGTCTTGCTAAAGCATAATTGTTTTTATTTTTAGGTATCAAAAGGAAAATATTTTTTAGTTTTGCAGTCCTATTTTGAGATTTCCGTGTCGAAGAATAGCTAAGCTCGAGTGGCGGAACTGGTAGACGCGCTGGATTCAAAATCCAGTTCTTCGGAGTGTGGGTTCGATTCCCACCTCGAGTACATAAGAACTCTGTTAATCAATTGATTTTCAGGGTTTTCTGCTTTTTAAAGTGACGGTTAAGTGACGATTTTTTTTAAATAAACCTAGTCTTAAACCTTTTTATTTTGCTTTTTAAAAATACGAAAATCTATTCCAACCTAAAAGCAATGGTCGCATAT
>JBATIN010000189.1:0-1761 GCA_049667765.1 Flavobacteriaceae bacterium | reverse complement strand
GTCTTGATTCTTGGCTCTTAGCCTTTGGTCCTTAGTTAGACGACTGTTTTTTAATCAACGTAACTGCCAACCTCTATGACCTACTGTCTACTTTTAATCCTTGATAGCAGTTTATCATCCTTACTATTTATAACCTCGTACTTCCAATCTCATTTACTCCCACTCTATTGTTGCTGGCGGTTTTGAGCTTATATCATATACGACACGATTCACACCAGGGACTTTATTAATAATATCGTTCGAAGTTTTTTGCAAAAACTCATAGGGAAGATTCACCCAATCTGCAGTCATTCCATCGGTACTTTCGACCGCTCGTAAAGCTACACATTTTTCATAAGTACGTTCATCACCCATCACTCCCACACTATTTACGGGTAAAAGCATGGCTCCGGCCTGCCAGACCTGATCATAAAGTCCCCAATCACGCAATCCTTGTATAAAAATATGGTCCACTTCTTGCAAAATCGCCACTTTTTCTCGAGTAATATCCCCAAGGATTCGAATAGCCAATCCCGGTCCGGGAAACGGGTGCCTTCCCAAGCGCTCTTCTCCCACATTCATACTAGCGCCTACCCTACGCACCTCATCTTTAAACAACATTTTTAACGGTTCCACTACTTTCAATTTCATAAAATCTGGCAAACCGCCTACGTTATGATGACTTTTAATGGTTGCCGACGGGCCGCCTGTTACCGAAACCGATTCGATCACATCAGGATAAATTGTGCCCTGCGCCAACCACTTGGCATCATCTACCAAATGTGCCTCATCATCGAAAACCTCAATAAATACGCGGCCGATAATTTTTCGTTTTGTTTCGGGATCACTTTCCCCGGCCAATTCATCCAAAAAGCGTGCCGAAGCATCTACGCCTTTTACATTAAGACCCATACCCTGGTATTGCTCCAAAACATCTTCGAACTCATTTTTTCTGAGAAGGCCGTTGTTTACGAAAATGCAATGTAAGTGGGTCCCGATTGCTTTGTGCAGTAAAACAGCGGCTACGGTGGAATCGACTCCTCCAGATAGCCCCAATATCACTTTATCGCTTCCTATTTTTTTCTTTAGTTCAGTAACCGTTTTTTGTACAAAGGCATCGGGTGTCCAAGTTTGGGGCACGCCTGCAATGTTGACCAAGAAGTTTTCCAACAACTGTTTTCCGTCTGTGGTATGATACACTTCTGGATGAAATTGTATAGCGTATGTCTCCTCATTTTCAAATTTATAGGCCGCATTTTCCACATCATGGGTACTCGCCAATCGAACGGTATTTTCAGGAAGTTCTTTAATCGTATCGGCATGGCTCATCCAGACTTGGCTACCTTCGGATAATTTGGCGAAAAAAGCTTCGTCTTTTTTTATGTAGGATAGATTTGCCCGACCATATTCCCTGGTATTCGAAGCTTGTACACTTCCACCATTGAAATGGGCCAGATATTGTGCGCCATAACAAACTCCCAACAAAGGTTTTTTACCCCTGATCTCAGATAGGTCCGGATGGGCCACATCTTCGCCGCGAACCGACAATGGCGATCCAGATAGTATAACAGCTTTGTACTCCGATAAATCTTCGGGCAGCTTGTTATACGGTTTAATTTCGGAGAAAATATTCAGTTCTCTAACACGTCTACCTATGAGTTGGGTGTATTGGGAACCGAAGTCTAGAATCAGGACTTTGTTTTGCATGGGCAAAAATAGGAAAATCGAAAATTTGAATTAGGGTAAAATTGATATAATTATTACTAGGTTTTTAACATTGCC
>JBATIN010000188.1:0-9754 GCA_049667765.1 Flavobacteriaceae bacterium | reverse complement strand
CCATTGGCCTTTCACCTTGTAATACATGAATTTCTACGGAAGGCTGATTGTCGGCGGCTGTGGAAAATACTTGTGATTTTTTTGTTGGGATCGTGGTATTGGCATCGATCAATTTCGTCATTACGCTCCCCATAGTTTCAATACCTAACGATAACGGAGTAACATCAAGCAACAGTACATCTTTCACATCACCAGTAAGTACGCCTCCTTGAATGGCAGCACCAACGGCCACTACCTCATCAGGATTCACCCCTTTTGACGGTTTTTTACCGAAGAACTTCTCTACCGCTTCTTGAACCGCTGGAATACGGGTGGATCCACCCACCAATATAATTTCGTCGATATCACTTTTTGAAAGTCCCGCTGCCTTTAATGCCGTTTGACACGGTTCGATGGTTCGTTTAACCAAATCTTCGATCAATTGATTGAACTTGGCCAAAGTCAAGGTACGGACCAAATGTTTCGGGCCTGAAGCCGTTGCAGTTACGTAAGGTAGATTGATTTCGGTCTGTGCAGACGACGATAATTCAATTTTTGCCTTCTCGGCAGCTTCACGTAAACGTTGTAACGCCATTGCATCTTTACGAAGATCAATGCTCTCATCTTTCTTAAACTCTTCGGCCAACCAATCGATAATCTTTTGATCGACATCATCTCCACCTAAGTGAGTATCCCCATCGGTCGATAATACTTCAAAAACGCCATCGCCCAATTCTAAAATAGAAACGTCATGCGTACCTCCACCAAAATCGAAAACTACAATTTTTTGATCGGTGTTCTTTTTGTCCATTCCATAGGCCAAAGAGGCGGCAGTCGGCTCATTAATGATACGTTCTACGGTCAAGCCTGCAATTTCGCCTGCTTCTTTTGTGGCTTGTCTCTGGGCATCATTAAAATACGCAGGCACAGTAATTACGGCTCTAGTTACGCTCTGACCCAAATAATCTTCGGCGGTCTTCTTCATTTTTTGAAGGATCATTGCCGATAATTCTTGTGGGGTATACAATCGCCCATCGATATCAACCCTAGGTGTATCGTTTTCACCTTTTACAACCTTGTATGGCACGCGATCCGCTTCCTTTTTCGATTCGGAATACTTGTTGCCCATAAATCTTTTGATCGAATAAATCGTTTTTTCAGGGTTAGTGACCGCCTGTCGTTTTGCAGGGTCGCCTACCTTGATTTCACCACCTTCTACAAAGGCGATTACCGATGGAGTTGTTCGTTTACCTTCTGCGTTAGGAATAACCACTGGCTCGTTTCCTTCCATCACCGAAACGCAGCTGTTGGTCGTACCCAAATCTATACCTATAATCTTGCTCATTCTGTATGTTTTAAATATTAGTGCATTTATTAAAGTCGATAGGTAATTGACAAACAACATGCCAAGGGTGATAACCTGACATGATGTCATTTTTCAAATTACAAATACCTATTTATAAAGGACCATTTAGCGGATGATGACTTAGGTTCCAAGTTGAATTTTAGGAATGCCTTTGGGCAATTCGTACCAAAACTATTTTGATATGATGTCATTATCGATTTAGAGACTTGTTTTTTAAAACTTCCCTTGTCCCAGTTATTTTCTTAATTTACATTGAAATATAAGCTCACCGAGCATAGAATACTGAACATGAATTCGAACCGACGAAATTTTCTAACCAAAAAACTGCCCTCTGTTACGGGAATGGCAGCAGCAGCCATCATGCCCCTACATTTATTCGGGCACGACTTACACTCAACCTCAAGACCCGAAGCGTTCGTATTACCTGCCAAAAAGCGTAATCCGCCAAAAGATGCCATACGTTTCTCCGTTATCGGAATCAATCATGGGCATATTTATGGCATGGTGAATTCCCTTATCGAAGGTGGGGGAACCTTAGTATCCGTATACGCCAAAGAGCCGGAGCTTTTGCAGAATTTCACCAAACAATATCCCAACGTAAAAATCGCAAATAGCGAAAAAGAAATAATTAACGACAATTCTATACAGTTAGTGGCCAGTGCCGGTATTCCCGTTGAACGTGCACCACTTGGTATTCGCGTAATGCATTCAGGAAAGGACTTTATGGCCGATAAGCCTGGTATTGTTACATTGGAACAATTCGAAGAAGTCAAAAAAATACAGCAAGAAACGAACCGTATTTATTCTATCAAGTATAGCGAGCGTTTGGAAAATCCTGCTTCCGTTAAGGCGGGAGAATTAGTTCAAGCTGGTGCAATAGGTAAGGTAGTACAGCTTATTGGTTTGGGTCCACACCGTATGCGGCCTGAAAGTAGGCCCGATTGGTTTTTTTACCCAGAAAAGGCAGGTGGAATACTGTGTGATATCGGCTCTCACCAATGCGATCAGTTTTTGTATTACACGAACTCTAAAGAGGCCGAAGTTAGTTTTGCCCAGACCGGTAACTTTAATATTCCCGATTATCCCGACTATCAAGATTTTGGTGATATGAGCGTGCGCAGCAAACATGCAACGGGCTATATACGTATCGATTGGTTCACTCCAGAAGGTCTGGGTACCTGGGGAGATGGTCGGACTTTTATTCTAGGAACGGAAGGTTATATAGAAATGCGTAAGTATGTTGATATTGCCGGGCGTGAAGGTGGGAATCACCTTTTTTTGGTCAACCAAAAGGAAACTAAATATTTTGATTGCAGTAATGTTCACATGCCCTATGGCGAACAATTGGTGAGCGATGTGGTCAACCGTACCGAAACGGCCATGACACAGGCCCACTGCTTTCTGGCCACTGAGCTAGCTCTAACCGCACAGAAAATGGCATTTCAATTGAATGTTTAAGATAATAATTGCTGAGCAAATCACAATTTTATTTACAACCTTATACATAACCTTTTAAACTTGTATTTGAATTTGTTTTTAACTTAAACTTGAACTTTATCTCGCTATTATCCAAATCACAATATGCCTATCTTTGGGGCAAACCAAAATTTGTTGTAGCTAATGGAATCTATTAGTGTATTCGACATGCTGAAAATTGGTATAGGGCCTTCAAGCTCTCATACTCTCGGGCCTTGGCGTGCAGCTGAACGTTGGATTTCCGAATTAAAATCGGCCAATCTTTTCAATGAAGTTACGGCAATCAAAGTGCATATGTTCGGGTCGTTGTCCTTAACAGGAAAGGGGCATGCAACGGACTTTGCGGTAATGCTGGGGCTTTCAGGGGCTGATCCAGTAAAAATACCTGTAGAAGATATTCATGGCATCATCAATAAAATCCAAGAAAGCAATAATTTAAATTTCGGAAATGAGGTACCGATACCTTTCGACCCAAAAAAAGATATACTTTTCCATCGGAAATTTTTAGAATTCCATGCCAATGGACTCCAATTTGAAGCCACCCTTACATCAGGAAAGAAGAAAACGAATACCTACTATTCCATCGGCGGTGGATTCGTAGTCGTTAAAGAGCGAAAAAATGCCAAACGCAACCTTGCCGCCTTTAATAATTTTCCCTTTCCTATTCAAAAAGGAACCGAACTGCTCACCTATTGCAGCTCGGAAAACAAATCGATATCTGAAATCGTTTTGGAAAACGAACGTTCGTTGCGCAGCGATATGAAAATCGATGGGGAAATCCATAGCGTATGGAACACGATGTTACAATGTATGTATATCGGCTGCCATACCGAAGGTAAACTCCCCGGCGGACTTAATGTCCATCGTCGCGCTTTCGACATGAATAAAAACTTATTAGGGAGCGACACCAAGTATACTACGCCCCAAGAATGGCTGGAGTCTATTAGAAGTACCGAAGTTAAATTCCGTCAAATTCTTATGTGGGTCAGCTGTTTTGCCTTGGCTGTAAATGAGGTGAATGCTTCTTTAGGGCGTGTGGTCACCGCTCCTACCAATGGAAGCGCAGGAGTGATTCCTGCTGTATTGATGTATTACTTGGTAATTGAAAATCACCAAGCAGGCTTTGATGAAATTAAAAAATTCTTATTGGTGGCCGGCGAAATCGGAAGCATCTTTAAAAAAGGTGCAACCATCTCTGCTGCCATGGGTGGTTGTCAGGCAGAAATAGGTGTCTCATCTGCTATGGCCGCAGGTGCCCTTACCGAACTTTTGGGCGGAACACCCGAACAAGTGTTAATGGCGGCCGAAATCGCAATGGAGCATCATTTGGGGCTCACGTGCGACCCGATAGGCGGACTTGTGCAGATACCTTGTATCGAGCGTAATAGTATGGGCGCCATAAAGGCAATCAATGCTGCCGAATTGGCCATGGGTTCAGACCCTTTGGAAGCCAAAGTACCTTTGGACAAAGTAGTGCAAACTATGTGGGAAACCGCAAAGGATATGAGTTCAAAATATAAGGAAACCTCTGAAGGCGGACTCGCAGTTGGGGTATATTTAAGTGATTGCTAAACATTAAGCGTTCATCGTTAATGATCAACCTACTTTTGGCCATTAAAAGATTTCATTGGTTTAGAAATATAACATTTATGAGTATTAGTTATAGGTTCAATTTTAGCAGATCTGGCGTATAGGTACCCTTAACTTGAAAAAGTAGAGTTCGTCTTTGTAACGTTTCATATTACGTCAATTAAAGGTACATGTTTTCTATAAGCATTTTAATTTAAACTGAATTCTTCTTCAACCGCCAAAAAATAGTTTTTTGGCATTATAAGTTTAAAGTCATTTATGGTTTTTTTACTTTGGGAGGAACTCAAACCAACTCATTTTTTCTACCTTTAAAAGATGTAATACAAATCAACTAAATTTTGGCATATGAAAAACAATAAGTCTCAAAAGACAACCAACTCGCGACGTTCATTTCTAAAAAAAGGGGCCATTGCTTCTTCCATTTTTATTGTCCCGCGTCACGTTTTAGGGGGCGTGGGTTATTTGGCTCCTAGTGACCGTTTAAACCTAGCGGCAATTGGATCAGGGGGCAAAGGTGCAAGTGACATTATGAATGCATCTGTAAAAGGCAGGGAGAAAGTGGTCGCCCTGTGCGACGTTGATTTTTCAGGATCGGCTAAACGATCTGTAGAAAACTTCCCTAAGGCCAAATTATACAGTGATTTTCGCGAGATGCTCGATAAGGAAAAAGGAATTGACGCGGTGACCATTTCTACCCCTGACCACGTACATGGGCCAGCTGCTAAATATGCTATGGAACGTGGCAAACATGTATATGTACAAAAACCAATGACCCATAATATTCGTGAGGCCCGTATGCTCACCCAAATGGCCCGTGATAATAAAATTGTCAGTCAAATGGGAAATCAAGGCGGATCGAACCCGCTATTGAAGTTGGTGCAAAAATGGATAGATGACGATAAACTGGGTGCCATTGGAAAAGTACAGGTATGGACCAACAGGCCGGTATGGCCACAAGGAGGCACAATGCCATTACCGGATCCTACCCTAAAACCCGAAGCCCTAGATTGGAACCTTTGGCTGGGGCCATCCCCTGAAAAACCATATACCCCGAACCTACATCCGTTTAGTTGGAGAGGCTGGTGGGATTATGGTACAGGTGCTTTAGGCGATGTTGGTTGCCATTTGATCGATATTCCTTTTAGAACTTTGGGCCTAAAATACCCTACCGATGCCGAATGTAGCGTTGGGGCCGTATATTCAGGGATGTGGAACGCCGATTATCACCCTGAAGGTTGTCCGGCATCTTCGTTCATTACACTTCATTTTGAAGCAACTACCAAGAGTAAAACACCAATAGAGATGACCTGGAGCGATGGAGGAATTAGGCCAGCGCATCCTGATATTATTCCTGCAGATCATGATATAGGAGGTGAAAACAGTGCCAATGGTGTGTTGATCATTGGAGAAAAGGGAATTATCTCGACCAATATTAACGACAGTTCGCCATTAATGCCTAAACTTTATCTCAATGATGGCACCACCGAGTTCGGTCCCGACGTTGAACCTAACGATGAACCTGAATACGGTCACCAACGCTTATGGGTCGAGGCCTGTAAGGCCGGATTCAATAGCCCCGAACACCAAGGACTCACTTCTTCCTTTGATTATGCAGGTCCTATGACCGAGACGGTGCTTATGGGCAACCTGGCCATTAGAAGTTACATGTTACAGCGAGAAGATAGTGAAGGCAAAATGGATTTCTACGCCCGAAAAAAACTGTTATGGGACGGCGAGAACATGCGCATTACAAACCTTGAAGAAGCCAATCAATTTGTAGGCCGCACCTATCGCGAAGGATTCGAAGTGTAAGGACCAAAACAACTAATGGCTGTTCATAAAGTGAAATAGGAGCAAAACGGATTGTTCTGAATCACTTTATGATCAGCCATTATCTTTTTACTGAAATCGATTTATTTTTAAGAGGCCCTATTGACAATCTTCCTTACGGTGGGTATCGACAAGGTATATAATCTTCCAGCCGCTTCCGTCATTCATTAATTGAAACGAATTGACCCCGCAATGGCTCATGGCACCATCTATCCAGAATTCGTATGCTGTCCAAGCATTGGCCATTGGACCATCGATTTGAATACTGTACGATTTTATTTTTTCCTGAAAATTACGTGCTTTGGGTATACTAACAATATTCTTTAAAAAAAGATGAACATCATCTGTACGTAAAACAGTTTGGCCTTGTTTATCGGGCCCTATTCGCTGCATGACCAACTCGGGAGCCATAACCTGAAGCATCTTTAAGGAGTCTTGTGCATGAAAACCATCAAAAAAGGCCTCAATGGCTTCCTGCACCTGTAGTTTTTCATTTTCTTGCGCAGAGGCCACTAGTGACCCTAAACTAAGAATTAAGAAGAATAGTTTTTTCATAATGAAGATTTTATCAAAAATACCTAAAGTTTCTTACGCACGATGTGTCCGACTTTAAATAGTTACGATTACTACCAGTAGTTCAGCTTCAGCGGGAATCTCCACAATTTCACTACATTTATCCCGCACAAAATAAAACCAAATGTCAACAGCCAAAAAAGAATACAAGCGTGTTACCGTAAAGTCGCTTGTAGACATGAAAAAAAACCGGGAGAAAATCTCAATGCTGACAGCTTACGATTACTCAATGGCTAAAATAGTAGATGCCGCCAATGTCGATGTAATTCTTGTTGGCGATTCGGCCAGTAATGTAATGGCCGGCCATGAGACCACCTTACCAATTACCCTAGATCAAATGATCTATCACGCATCTTCGGTGATCAGGGCCGTACATAGGGCCCTTGTTGTGGTCGATATTCCTTTTGGAAGCTACCAGAGCGATCCTAAAGAGGCATTACGCTCCGCGATTCGCATCATGAAAGAAAGTGGTGCCCATGCCGTAAAATTGGAAGGCGGTATTGAAATTAAAGAGTCTGTAAAACGTATTTTAAATGCTGGCATTCCCGTAATGGGGCATTTGGGGCTCACTCCACAATCGATCTATAAGTTCGGCACTTATTCTGTACGTGCTAAAGAAGATGAGGAGGCGGATAAATTACTGGAAGATGCCAAATTATTGGAAAAACTCGGCTGTTTCGGAATTGTCTTGGAAAAAATTCCTGCCGAGCTGACAAAAAAGGTTTCAGAAAGTATCAGCATACCAACCATCGGAATTGGTGGTGGAAAGCATGCCGACGGTCAAGTATTGGTAATCCATGACCTTTTGGGTATGACCCATGAATTCAACCCGCGTTTTTTACGGCGGTATATGAATCTCTATGAAGAAATGGGAGATGCCATCTCAAACTATGTAAAAGATGTAAAAAGCAGGGATTTTCCAAGCGATGACGAACAATATTGATCTAGAAAGTCAATTAGCACAAGCAAATGTGCATTTAATCTCGATAACAGTATCTAATTTATAAATGATTAAAAAAGCAACAATACTCTTATTGGTACTATTGAATATTGGCTGCGATCAATTCTCAAAAAACGTGGTGCGTAAAAATGTAACGCCTAATGACTATATACAGATCGTCAACGACAACTTTATCTTGACCAATATAGAAAACACTGGGGCCATGTTGGGTTTGGGCGCTGACCTCTCCCCTACCTTGAAACTTATCTTTTTGCAGGCTTTACCCATTTTGGTGCTTTGTATACTCTTATTCAGATTATTGTACGTCACCAATTTAAATAAATGGTGGGTCATTGCATTTGCTTTTGTTATCGGGGGCGGTATCGGTAACTTGATCGATCGTATCGCCTACGGATCGGTCACCGACTTTTTTCAGGTCAAATTGGGATTTTTGAAAACGGGAATTTTTAATATGGCAGATGTATCGGTAACTACAGGAGTTTTAGTGCTACTCTTTTTGAGTTTACAAAATAGAAAATTAGATATTTAGTGGCCGATAAAATCATTTCAACGCCCCAAAATCTTCAAGTTCTATTTGAAGACAATCACCTTATAGCCATAAACAAGCGAGCAGGAGATATCGTACAAGGCGACAAAACGGGTGACGCCCCACTAAGCGAAGTGGTAAAAGCCTTTATAAAACATAAAGACAATAAACCTGGCAACGTATATCTTGGGGTTGCCCACCGTTTAGACAGGCCTACAACGGGTATCGTAGTGTTCGCGAAAACTTCAAAAGCATTACCTAGACTGAACAAATTATTTGCAGAAAAAGAAGCTAAAAAAACGTATTGGGCCGTTGTGCAGCAAATGCCCGAAACACAGAACGGCACGCTCATACATTGGCTTAAACGCAATACCAAGCAAAACAAGTCTTACGCCCACAGTAAGGAAGTTAACGACAGTAAAAAAGCTATTCTCGATTATAGAACCATCAAACAACTTGACCGTTATGTGCTTTTGGAAATTGATTTAAAAACAGGGCGGCACCATCAAATTAGGGCACAGCTATCAGCAATTGGCTGCCCGATCAAAGGAGATTTGAAATATGGCTTTCCTCGAAGCAATGTGGATGGAAGCATTCACCTTCATGCGAGAAAAATCTCTTTTGTACATCCCGTTAAAAAAGAAATACTTGAAATTACTGCTCCACCGCCCAATGATCCAGTTTGGAACGCTTGTTGCTAATTTCAGTATATTGTACACCATTATCACTAAACACTATTGCAATGATCAAAAGAACACTTTTTATGCTTACCCTAATACTTACCGTTTCTTGCGGTACGTATAATTCAATCGATACTTTTTACAATGCACATAAGAACGATGATCAAGTGACTGCGGTACGCGTGCCCCATTTTATGTTAACCCTGATCGGTAATGTTTCTCCTGAGATGCAGTCATTGATTGGAAACACCCGTGATTTGCGCTATATGCAATTTCCTAGTGCAACCCCAGATCGAACCGATTTTTTGAACAAACAAATGAACGGTATTACGGGCAACTCATTCATCGAGGTTTACCGAAAGAATGACGACCTTAAACGCAATATTGTTTCCATACGTGAAAAACGGGATGCCGTAAAAGAAATTCTGATCTACAATAACAATGCAGCTCGAGGCTCTTTTCTTTATTTCAACGGAAATTTTGATCCCGTAAAAGTGAGGGAAATGGCCCGAAGCGAAGAATTTCAGAAATTGGGCGACGGACTCATCAATCAGTACAACATGGGCGGGTCTAAAAACACCCAAGATGGCAAAATTGAAAACTGATCGTTTTCAAAGCCTCATGTAAAATCAACCTTTTTTTTAGATCGATAAATTTCAATTACTACTGAAGCCAGAATTAAAGTCCCCCCAAAAATAGTGGGCCAAGATGGTATTTCTGCAAGAAAAAGTGCACCTAGAATAATACCATAAACCGGTTGAATACTGCTGATA
>JBATIN010000187.1:0-15140 GCA_049667765.1 Flavobacteriaceae bacterium | reverse complement strand
CTTTAGTACCGATTGGGATGATGATGGCGATGAAGATCTGATCTGTGGCAATTCCGCAGGCTATATTTCATTTATTGAAAACCTTGACGGGAGCGAATCCCCAAAATGGGATGCACCAAAGCTATTGAAAATCGAAAGCGAAGCGATCCGGATTCAAGCGGGAGACAGTGGTTCTATTCAAGGCCCCTGTGAAGCAAAATGGGGCTATACCACCCTGTCAGTTGAAGATTGGAACAACGATGGCCTAAAAGATATTATTGTAAACACCATTTGGGGGAAGGTCATCTGGTATGAAAATATTGGCACTAAAGGAAACCCGAAGCTTGGTAAAGAACAAGAGATACTTGTGCAATGGGAAGGTGAAGCCCCAAAACCCGACTGGTACTGGTGGGATCCCGAACCGAATACCTTGGCCACCCAATGGCGCACCACACCGACCGCCATCGACTGGAATAAAGACGGACTCATGGATTTGGTCATGCTCGACCACGAAGGCTATTTGAGTTTTTTTGAACGCTTTATGGAGAAGGAACAGTTACGTTTAAAACCCGGAAAACGCATTTTCCACTCCGTAAATGGAACATTCGATAGAAAAAACAATTTGATCAATAATCAAAATGGCCCTATACAACTCAATGAACAAAAATACGGCAGCAGCGGAAGACGGAAACTCGCTTTTGGCGACTGGGATTCAGATGGTGACACCGATATTATTGTTAACGGAATAAACGCCGTTCTCTTGGAAAATGTGGGGCAATCAGCGGATAAGGTCAACTTAAAATTTCACGGCGATTTCTCCGACTTAAAATTAGCAGGTCATTCTACGAGTCCCACACTAGTAGATTGGGACAAAAATGGAACACCCGATTTGCTGCTAGGGGCCGAAGACGGGTATTTCTATTATTGGAAAAATAACTGAATCTATACAGTTTT
Organism: Flavobacteriaceae bacterium; assembly: GCA_049667765.1. GTDB lineage: Bacteria > Bacteroidota > Bacteroidia > Flavobacteriales > Flavobacteriaceae > JBATIN01. Next base: position 14,207 of record JBATIN010000187.1, on the reverse strand, counting down.
ACTACTCTTGAGCTTGAATCAAATTCATATAACGGCCCATCCAATACGGCAATAGCCAATAAACAGGTTCTTTTTCCTGAGAAGGATCGCCGGTAACCGCTACATACGGGTTTTGGTCCCAACGCACGGTTCGCTGCTCACTGGGCGGGCGTAAAGTGACCTGCAATTCTTCAAGAATAGGTTCACGCACCACTTGCTGATCTTCGCGTTTTGCGTTATCAATATTCCAATCTACCAGATCTAAAGGTGTATCCTTAAGAAATTCAATGGAGTTGTGAAGTTCATCGCTGCCGCCGGTCAACAGGTTATAGGTGAAATTCACAAACGGACTTTGAGCTGTTTTGTGCTTTGTAAACCATTGCTCTAAATGTGCGATGTATTCTTTTTGTAACTCAGGATCATCTTCATGTGAAACTAAAATAGGGTACATGTACAAGGCCAAATAAATATCAAAATAAGTCTCCCACGCCGGATTGGTATCGTGCAGCGTTTTTGCATTCTCTAAATACCCTTCTTTTTCAATGAGATTCAAATATTCATTTTGATATTTTTCATCTTTTGTCACATGAAACGTAAACTTCAAAAAGGCCAACAACTCCAGCGAATTGAGCGCTTTTTCAGGAGCCCATTCGGGATCGTTGTTCAAAATTTCAGGAGACCAAACGCCCCATTTGGTATGGGTGCCATCCACATCGACCAGGTTAAAATCGTTTTTGATCAGGTGATCCATTATCTGGCTAAAGTGATCCGCGACCCGTTGTTTTTCTTGCTCGTCGGCCACCAAGGTATAGTACCAATAATACCCGAACAAATGCCCACAAAGCTCATCGCTACTGGTATCGCCTTTCCACTTCCATTTACCGTCTTTTGAAACGAACCAACGCTGTTCCACTGGTTTTTGCCTAGGATTATCGATCAAGGCTTCCGCCAGTTCCCGCTCCGTGTAGGTACGGTTCATATCATGGGAATTCTCCCAAGAAACTGGAATAATAGTCCGTGCGAAAAACCCATCGCTTTCGGTGACCTCCCTTAAATAATGTAAAAAATCAAAGGCTTTTTTCGCCCGCTCCTTGGCCAACGGATCTTTTGTGGCGGCATATCGAAACGATTCCATGGCCAAATAATTGGAGGTAAACTCCCCATCATTATCATCATCTTCAGGTTGAATAGAACTCGTATCGCCCGGCACCGTAAGCATCGACCTAGCGATGATCCATGGTTCACGCACATGTCGTTGTATCAGTTTTTCATAAAAATAATCGGCCTTTTCCGCTAAGGTCATTTGTGTTTTTTTGATAGCACTAACTCCATTGGCGGTGGCGATCCAAGCATTTCCCTGACTATCAAAAGCAATATCCCTAACTTGATCCGCTTGCAACCAACGTCGACCCACACGCACGGAATAGACCGTATCACCAGGAATCAATCTACTAATGCCATACTCAGTGCCCACCCACATTTTACCATCGGGAGCCCTTTTTACTACGTTTATATTAGAATTCGGAATTCCGTCTTTTGGCCATAGCTCAGCTACTTTCTGTATTTGATCTCGAATAACGATCCCGCCGACACTAGCTACCCATAAATCGCCATTGGCGTCAAAATCGATTCCCCGAACATAAGCGCTGATCAGGTCAATGTTTTTCTGGTATGCCGTTGCTTTTTCATCATTACAATGATACAGTCCCACGTCGGTTCCGATCCATAGACCCCCATTCTTATCCGATGCAACGGCTCGAATACTTCTGCCCGTGCGGTACTTTTTCTGGGTCCAGATTTCATTAGTATACAGCCAGATTCCGTGTGGCCCTAAGGCGTAGACACCTTCTTTTGTAGCAACCACTTTGGCAATCGGTGGTTTAGGGCCAATGAGCTTTTCTGTTTTTCCGGAACGATATACATACACCCCGTTCCAGGTCGCCATCCAAATATTCCGTTGATCGTCGACCTCAACATCGTAGCCCGGGCCCTGATCGGATTGTGATAGCTGTAAGTCCCATTCTTTTGAATTGGGTTTTTTTTGATAGATGCCATTTTTCGTAGCGATCCATATTGACCCATCGGAACTGGGTTGAATAGCACGAACATCATTGGCCTCGGCTTGGGCAGACGATACCAAAAAACCTTCATGGTACTCTTGCTCAAATGGCACATCAATATATCTAGTGCTTTTTTGCTCAGGATCTTGAGAGACCGTTTTCTGTTGATCATTACATGAAAACAGGAGGGTTACAGCAAGTAGCAACACTGTTTTTCTCATATGGTAATGGCGTTACATGAAGTTTAAAATATCTATAATCGAATGGCCTCGCCCAGATCAGCACTCATTTTAATGGCCTCGATGACCACCATATTTTTCACTGCATCTTCAAACAGCATAGGTAATTGTGCGTTTTTCAAAATCGCGTTCGAAAAAAAATCTGCTTGAAGCGTGTATTGATTACTCGGGTCTAGTTTGATTTCTGTACGATTGTTTTGTTTTGTGACCCAAATTTTTGAAGGGCTATCGATAGGAGGATTGAAAGGGAGTTCTAGTTCAATAATCCCCTCCGTGCCAAAGAGTCTTACCTTTTGATTTTCGTATAGCTGAATGGAAGAAAAGAAGACGGAAGTACCTGCTTCAAATTCCAGAATTCCGGAAGTGCTAATATCCACTTGAAATTCGGGATGATTTTCCTGTGTAGCAAATACCCTTTTTGGCTCACTTTCGAACAAAAAACGTGAAATTGAAATGGGGTAACAGCCGATATCCATTAAACTGCCTCCGCCAAAAGCTTTCTGGTTAACAATGCTTATCGGGTCGGATTCAAAAAAACTAAAGGACGATTCAATAATCTTCAAGGCGCCTATTTCCCCTTTCTGGATCAGCTCTTTCACCTTTATCCATTGCGGGTGAAATTTGTACATAAAAGCCTCCATAAGCAACAAATTAGGATGCTTTTTTGCCTCTTCATAAAGTTTTCGAGCCTCCTTGGCATTCAATGCCACAGGTTTTTCAACCAATACATGTTTGCCCGCCTGCAAAGCCTTTATCGCCCAGGCTACATGCAGATGATTCGGCAAAGGAATATAGACGGCTTGAATTTGCGCATCGTTCAAAAGAGCTTCATAGGTACCATATGATCTTGGAATATCAAAATTACGGGCTACACTTTGTGCCTTTTTAAGGTTTCTGGAAGCAATGCCCAGTACTTGACAATAAGCACTTTGTACCATGGCCGGTATCACTTGCTCAACGGCAATAGTAGCGGCACCGAGTATTCCCCAATTAATCTTCATTGTCATTAAATTTTAAAAGGATCTATAGCAACTATTACTTTTTAGTCCTATTGAGCGCCACAAAAATCAAGGCCAGTAAGATTAGGCCCGCTGTAGCAATAGCCCCGATAATAATAGGATCGATAGTGCACTGCAGCCAAGCATATTCAACTGGCAAATCGCGTAAGAACGTGCCCCAAATTATAATCAGTACACTGAACAACACAGCGACGATGCCTTGCCAAGGCTTAATTTTAACATTGAATATCGCCAAAAGAAATAACCCTAAAATTCCCCCGCCAAAGATCCCTGAAATTTGCCACCAAATATCCAAGGCGCTTTCGGCGTTGATCAACAACAAGGCAAAGGCAATGCCCAAAACACCCCAAATTACGGTCATCCAGCGTAAAAAGCGAATGCTGCTCTTTTCAGAGGCATTTGGACTAAAATAGCGTTTATAATAATCTAAATAAAGCACCGTGGCCGAAGAATTCAATGCCGAATCAACGGTGCTCATAGAGGCCGCTAGAATGGCCGCAATAATGAGTCCTTTTAATCCCACCGGAAGTTCGGTGGCAATAAAATACGGAAAAACCTCATCGCCCTTTACGATAGAGGGATCCAAAACATGACCTGCACCCGAATAAAAGGCGAACATGGCCGTACCGATATACAAAAAGATCGCGGTTAAGGGCAAATAGATGAGCATGGCGATCCAAAGCGATTTCTTCGCTTTTTTCTCGGTAGCAACGGCACTATATTTTTGGGTATAGTTTTGATCCGCCATTAAATTTCTAATGTTCTCGGTAACCCCATAAATGATCATTACCCAAACCGTACGACTGCTTAATGAAAAAGAAGTATCGCCCAAGCTAAATTTGTTGGCGTTGAACGCGTTCTGGATTAAAAAATCGGGTTGGGAAAAAACTTCTGTCGTTAAAATATAGGCGCTAAAAAGTAGTCCGCCTATCATGATGATGGACTGCAGAACATCGGTCCAGATAACGGCTTCCATACCACCCATTAAGGTATACGCCACGGTCAAGATTCCAATAATGACTATTAGTGATTGTATATCGAGATCAACAAAAGAGGTCAACAGTAAAGAAGACAGGTACAAGATGACCGCCGTTCTTCCTACCATGAAGAGTACAAATGAAAAAGAGGCATATACCCTGCCCCAATCACCTATTTTTTCTTCGAGGTAGTTGTACACCGAAATGATCTTGTTCTTCCTGTAAAGCGGTATTACATATTGGGCCACGAACCAGGTGACAGGAATAGCCGTTAAGGCAAATATCAAAGGATGCCAGTTATCATCAAAAGCCTTGCCCGGCACGGCTATATACGAAATACTACTGGTATAGGCGCTCATTACGGCAATACCTGCGGCCCATGCCGGTATGCCCCTACCCGCAACCATAAACTCCTCAGAAGTCTTGGTCTTTCGCATAAAATAGATGCCCATAATAATCATGACCAATCCGTAAAGGACCAGAATGATAGTATCAAGGGTACCTAGTTGATAATTCATTTCTTATTTTTAATTAATTGGCCATAACCTTGTCGAAATTTGCAAGATAGCCCTCTATTTTTTTTCTTCCCTGCACATCTAACCTACGAAGAGGCATGGCCATATGATCCTCGCAAATGCCCATTACCGATAATGAACATTTAATACCCTTGGTAATTCGTGATTCATATTTGCCTACACTATAGATAGTGTCGTACATGTACATCACCTTGAGCGTAAGTTCATCGATTAAAGGTAAGTCGTTTTGTAATGCCGCCTCATATAGGGCAACATATAATTTGGGCATGAAATTAGCACCGCCAGCCACTGCACCATGCCCTCCATTTCTTATGGTCTCCGGCAAGTAGGATTCAGTACCTACGATGATGGCAAATTCTGGTGAATCTTTAAAAGCATCAATAAGTTCGTACAAATAATCAATGTTACCTGAGCTATCCTTAATACCGATCGCACCTAATTCTTTGGCTCGGCGTACGACATCTAAAGATAACTGCAATTTGGTACAGCTCGGCATATTGTACATTAGAAACGGCAATGGTAATCTAGGCACCAAGGTCTCCAAATAATCGATCATTTCATTCTGAGAAATCGGAAAATAATATGGAGGAGCAATGACCACCGCATCGGCACCGGTAATTTTTGCATGTTCGGCGATATCAATAGACCCTTTGAACGAAGTATCTGTAATGCCGACTAAAACCGGTACTCGTTTGGCAATAAATTCACATGATTTCGTAATCAGTTCTTTCCGAAGCTCATACGTTAAGCTAGGACCTTCGCCATTCGTACCCAGAAGAAATAAGCCATGAACGCCTCCAGAAATTAGATGCTCTATAAGTCTTGCCAACCCTTTTTCGTCCAAATCTCCATTTGCGGTCAAAGGCGTGATCATCGGAGGGATTATTCCCTTTAAATCTATATTCATACCTACAATTTGCTCTTTTACAAAGTAAACAGAAATAGTCCCAGTCGATCGCAATTATTTTACACAAAACTCATGTTATATTAACCGAATATGTCAAAAATATTATGTAATATTGAATATAAGAGGTAAAATAGCTACACATGGAATTTGTTTTTGAAAAAATATATGTGCCGAGCAATCACTCCTTCATTTCGAGAAGGCTGCCCTTATCTTCCAATGCCAGAATACATTCCCATAAAAATTTTGAACTCAATTTTATTTCCTCAGGTACGGGGAGGCGAATTGTGGGCGATAATATTTCGGGATTTGAAAAGGGTGACTTGGTGCTGTTAGGGCCCGAACTACCCCATTGCTGGGAACTATTAGATTCTGAGGCGAACGAAACGGCTACCTGTATCGTTACCCATTTTTCCGAAAATATCATCGATTCGGACTTTTTTCAAATGCCCGAACTCGAAAAGGTAGTTGCGTTGCTAAAACAATCGAACCGAGGAATTCGTTTTAAAACCGAAAATGATACTGAAATAAGGCAAATTTTGATAGAACTTTCAGAAAGTGAAGGTTTGGAATATTACATAGGCCTGCTTAAAGTATTCAACCATTTAATAAAAATAGAAGATAGGGAACGATTATCGAACCCTTTAAACCGTTCTTCAGTGTTTTCTAAGAATATCGATAAAATCAACAAGGTTTACGAATACGTTTTTCAAAACATTCAAGAAGGCATTAAATTAGAAGAAGCCTCCTCGGTATTGAACATGGCCCCTAGTTCTTTCTGTCGTTTCTTCAAAAAAAAGACAGGACTAACATTTATGGAATATGTAAAAAACGTTCGAGTAGGTATCGCCGCAAAACTTTTGGCCGAAACCGATAAACAAATCACCCAAATCTGTTTCGAGAGCGGCTACAACAATTTGGCCAACTTCAACCATTATTTTAAGGCGAATATGGGCAAAACACCATCTGATTACCGTAAGAATTTTAGATAGCTTTTCGTACTTGACGAGTTTTCATTCGATAAAGAATCGGATCTAAATTAACGTCTCCCTATCAGATTTACCAAAAAGCCAAAACAGAAAATAATGAAAGAAAGCAGGCTAATGGGCGGTAGTCCGGCCTGCCATTGTCCTACTGTTGTCCACCCGGTATACCCTAAAAAAAACAGGTGGACGCCCATAAAAAAAAATATGGGGACAATTATTTTTCTTGATGTTATGCCCTTCAGTATCGCGTACATTTTTTTTAAACCTACCTTAAAACTCAAATAGTGTGCCCACAATAACACAAGACTGCATACCCCACCTAGAATAGATAAACCTCCTCTAAATGACAAGCTACCGTTTGCCTCATAAAAATTGATATAGTAAAACGGGTTCAAAATAGAAACACTCATAACAACATGGGTAAACGCATACATCAACCCAACTACGCCCAATGATTTTCTTGTCTCCAACAATTCATTGGAGCATCTCAAACCAAGGTTTTTCAAAGGACCTAACGAAAAGGAGACGGTCATCAATATAAAGGATGCCAAAGAAATACCTTTATTAAACACAAATATGGGAACATCCTTCCAAGGCACATCACCGGCAATATTATAACGTAGTACCGCATAGCCCACACTTGATAGGCTGATTATTGTAATTATGCTGCCAGCAAGTTTTTTTTCTTTGGGAGTTCTCTTCATGCTTCACTAAAGTAATAGGTTCGAGGCTATTGTCGCAATTAAAATCGATCATGGCTGCCCGGAAGTTCTCCGTGAACACTAATGGCCAACAAGGCTAATAGTGCAATGAACAAAACGATGGCCAAAAAGTAACCGAACCATTTTTTAGTATGGATATCGCTTGTTATCGAACGAACCGGAATAAATTTATAGTTCTTTACCAACATAAAGAGTACTAAGAGATTCAAAATATATAAATGGTGGTTTAAGTGAAGCTGCCCAGCTAAAAGGCCACTAACCATATAGCTAATTACTATGTAAACGGCCAAATAGAGAAAAAGAAAGAATGTAGTGTCATTTTCTTTGTACTTGAAATCCTTCAATTTGTACAAGAGGGCAACAGCCATGATAAACATCACTATGGCTGCAACAATAGTGCTGTTTAACGCAACGGACTCTAAATTAAGGATCTCACCCAATCGCTTCAATAGGTGGCCATATGCCAACGATTCGCGATATACGATCAAGGGAATAAAAACAGCGATAATGATTAATGCCGACCAATTTTCCCATTTCTTGGGTTTGGTATCATCAACAGGCCAAGTGGAACTAAACACCCCATAAGCCATGCCCGAACCCCCAAAAAATCCGATACTATATTCCATTACGTTCCACATATTGAAGGGCACTTCATAAACATTGCCGACAACATGTAGAAAGTTGCCGAAAGCAAAACCGAAGCCGCCGCCCAACGCAGAAAATATGGCAACCCGAATAGCTGAATTTCTTTGCTCACGCGCCATATACCATAGCATGGCCAAGCCGGCACCAAAAACTATAGCCCATGCCTCGGAGCGAGGAGGCGTCATTTTAAAGCCTATCTGTTCTATAAGAAAAAAATAGGAAATAAGTCCCCCGGCCACCATTTCTGATACTAGAGCGCCCCATCTTACTTTTTTCTTTTCAGTTGAGTCGAGCACCAAACCGACGAGACCTCCGCCAAGTATGCCAAACAAAGCCCCGATCACGAACAACATGCCTAGGCCATAAAAAGCATTTAGAAAATTATCGGCACGCCCATAGCCGACTACCTGCCCATAACTGATCATACCGCCTGCACCCCACCCTATGGCCGATGCCAAGGCAACAAGCACCATTTTGTTGTACCAATCTTTACGTTGCGCGGCCAAGACCAGGGCAAGTCCCCCGATCGCACCGGCCCATGCAGCGCCTTGTTCATGTCCAAATTGCCCGCGGATCGCCCAGGCCGTTGCCAGTGACATGGCTACGAGCAATATTCCGATTCCTTGTTTTTTAAGATCCATTTGCTTCTTTTTAAAATTGAATAGTATATTGGCTAGACATATTTTCTTGACCGGTCTTTATTATAATCTTCTTTGTACCCTCATTATAACTCCAAAGATCTGTGGCCAGCAGCTGGTTTTCCGATTCTACCTTTAATGGCTTTTTTGAGGAATGAATTCTTAGGATATGGTCCAATTTTACACCTTCGATCGTAATCAAAAGTTTATTTTCCTTCTCGATATATGAAAGTGTTGTTTCTTTTAATGTTTGGGAATCATAGTAAGTGAAGGAATTCACATCATCTGGAAAGATTAAAAAAGTGGTGAACCCTGCAGAATTGCCATCACCGAGATGGGAATACTCCCGAGAAATATTCATAGGAATTATTGCCCCTTCTTTAATAAAAACCGGAAATTCATCCATTTCATATTCCCTTTGGAACGTTTTAGGACCTTCTAACACTGCAATGTCCTCAAAAAAGTAGCGCCACTTTCCTTTTGGCAACGTAACTTCATGATTTTTAGCATCTTTGTAAATAGGGGAAACCAGAAAATCATCACCGAACATGTAGTGATATTTACCCTCTGGCAATGTGGTTTGTAATCTTCGACCATCGTTATGCGCCGTGACCACATAATGGTACATATAAGGCACCAGTTCGGTGTGCAGCCAAGCATACTTCCGTATGATATCCAATTCTTGCGCAGTCCTTTCCCAAAGGCGTCTTTCCCCATGGCCCCCGTTCAAAAAAAGTCCGCAGAAAGTGGAAAATTGTGTCCATCGAATATATAGTCGAGGCGGAATGGACTTCCCAGAGAATCCGGCAATATCGGAACCAATTATATTATACCCTAAATCAGCACTTTTTAAGATATTACTTATGGCAGATTCAAATCCTTGAATACCTTTCAACGCAATATCTTTATTAGGTTCGCCATCTTCTTCCAACATATCGGCCGTTACCCATTTGTGTTCTTGATCACCGACCCAATTTACGGGTGATGCATCGATCGGCGCAAAACCCTCAGGATGAAAACCACGGTCTATGGCTCTTGATAGCGTTACAAACTCTTTATTTTGGGTTAGACCATAATTATATTCGCTGCGATAATAATGATCCATATAGCTTCTAGTGGACATCAGGCCTGCTGCCGTTTTTTTATAGAAAAAAGGCACTGGACCCCATTGTTGTCTAAATAGAGTTGCCGTACCATCGAGCTTCCAGCCATCAATACCAAGGTCAAAAACTTGTTTCTGTAGCCCATGCCACCATTTCATGGCCTCGGGGTTGGTATAATCAATGAACCCACCTCTGCCCTTCCACCATTTCAATGGTTTAGAGGGTTCGGCCAAAAAGCCCTTTTCTTGAACACTTTTATACCATGCCGCATTTTCCTTTAATTTAGAATCTTTGCTAAAACTGTCGACCATGGAAGTCATCCAAAGTACTACACGATACTCATTATCTTCTAGATATTTAAACCAAGTCCCGGGTTTTTTATAGCGGCTAGTATCTACCTCAAAGTCATTATAACGCAGTGACCAAGGGCTATCCAACAAAATAGTACGAACGGGAATATCGTGTTCCTTATAACCGTTAAGCAATTCATCAACATAGACAGAGGTATTTACATCGTCTTCCCATAACCAGCACTCCAACGCCCATGAAGGGGTTAAAGGCGGATTGCCATGTCTTTGTGCATTAAAGGGCATTCCCCAAACGGGCAGCACCCAATAAAAATACCCGATGACCGCCAAGGTTACCAAAAGCCCAAACCCTATTTTCACGCCTTTACGATTCATTTTTTATTCTCGGAAATTAATTTTCTGAAAAAACGTAAATAGGCCAGTATACTTACGTAAAGCAATAAGATTAGCCCTATTACCCCTAAGATGCCAAAATATTCGGAATATACTTCACTATACCCTTTAACCACCTGACCCTTATAATAATACAGCCCTGCCAACACCAAAAGAAAGACCGTACAAACCGCCGCAGCAACAACTATCGAACGATCAGCATCAAAGGATAGCCTTTTGTATTTTTTTGAGGCAAATAGCAATAGTAATAACCAAAAAATCCAAGAAATAGTTTGAAGTACGTTCAAGGTTCTAAAGTAATTTACAAAGCTCAAAAAGGGTCTAAACACCAAATTGGCCTCCGTGTAAAAATCTCGATCTTTATACATCAATATTTTTATTTTATCCTGCGGTCCATTTTTTAGGACCCCTAAAATAGCCTGCTCTTTCTCAAGAGGCTCCATGGTTTTCCAGTTTGGTATTTCGAGGGCATTATATACAGAACACATTCTTCCATATCCGTGAAAATCGAGTCCGCCTACCATGGTTAACCCGGCATTGCTACAAAACGTTTTAAGTTCTTTAAAAAGTTCACGATCATAGTAAAGATCAGTGCCCACATTTTCAATCTCAAACCCATCGGCACCCAAATCGCGATAAAATTCCTTTTCCTTGCCTTTCCCATCAAACCAATGATTTACGATTACTATACCGCCGTATTTGTGCACTGAATCGATTACCGCCTTATCGGCCATCCCCTTGGTATCAAAACGGCCGTTTAGACCAAGTAGACTCATGTGATTTGACCCTGAATGTTCTTGACCTACCATGACCAAGGGAGCCTTTTCAAATTCATCATTTCTTTGGGCCTGTTGAAAGTCCAGACTCTTTTTATGATCTGCATGATCGGTAATAAAAAAAGCATCAAAGCCGTTTCGTTTATGCCAATTCCACATTCCTTTTTGAGAAATTAGTCCATCATGACTGTATTCGGTATGCGCGTGTGTCGTAACTAAAACCGAACTTTTAGACTGGTTGATGATGGTATTGTTCGGCAGCGGAATAAATAACAGCACAATGAAAATCGAAAAGCAGATTCCTAGTATTAAAGGGATGTTGGCGACCTTTTTCAACAAGACCTTTTTTCTAACTTCGCCAGTAGTAACTACATGACGTAGACTGAACAAAAAATAGAAAATTGCTGCCCAAAGTAATGCCAATGGTAGTTCCTTTAAGGCATAAATAGATCTATTGAAAAATAACAAAAGACCTATAACAGGTTCAAAAACGATTCGCCAAACGGATATTTGTACACCAAATTCTGGTTCGGGCAGATTAGCAAGTACATTTTCATAATGTACTTCAAAATGGAAAAACGTTGCAAGCACCACAATAAAAAGAATGCAGGCGGCAATGATGTAGATCTCAGTTTTCCCCTTTCCCATTAGTTTGTTTTTAGGAACAAGTAAGCTTAATGCAAAGCCTTATAATACCCCTTATATTCAAATTGACCCAAGTATTCCCTGATAATTTCCTGGTTTTTTTCGTCATATCTTTTAAGAGGTTGCGCCATATGATCAGCACATATGTCCATAATATCCAAAGCACATTTTATGGCTCGTATACTTTTGGTAGAGGTACCTCCTAAATTGTACAACGTACTATGCATTTTAACAATACTTTGCCGCAATGGTTTTATTCTTTCCAAATCTTGGGCAACCGAGGCTTCGTATAGATCAACAAACAGTCGTGGAAAGATATTCGCCCCTCCGGCCACGGCACCATGACCTCCATTTAATATGGTATCGGAAAGAAATATTTCCGCACCTGTAATAATTGAAAAATTAGGCGAATCTTTAAATTCTTGAATAATTTGATAAAAATTGGTCATATCACCAGAGCTATCCTTTACCCCAATGGCCCCGAGTTCTTTTGCTCTTTTAATCGTCTTAATGGACAAGTGTAGTTTGGTGCAACTAGGCATATCATAAACTAAAAATGGTAATGCAAGTTTTGGCACCAGCACTTCCAAGTAATCCATCATTTCTTGTTGGGAGATCGGAAAATAAAAAGGAGGAGCTACAACCACCGCATCTGCACCACAATCTTTTGCATAAGCTGCAATTTCTAGCGCGGCATCTATTGACGAATCTGTAATACTTACCAAAATCGGCACTCTATGACTCACAATTTTACAGGTCTCCGCGATAACTTGTTTTCTCATCGCGTAGCTCAAGCTCGGCCCTTCTCCATTGGTGCCCAATAAAAAGAGCCCATGAACACCGCCCTGTAATAAATGTTCTATTAATTTTTTTAACCCCACTACATCTAGTTCCATATTCTCTAGAAGGGGAGTCACCATGGGCGGAATTATACCTCTTAGGGGCAATTTCATAAGTATCTACTATAAGTATTCTAACAAATTAACATTAAATAAATTCTCAAAACCACTACAATTTTATGCGATTCACATAATATCTTAACCCAACATTCGCGAATTGTCAGCGCAGCCATATTCTCTTGTAAAAATCAAGCTTACAAATCATTAGTATAAATAATGACAGCAAAAACAGAAGGGTCTTTGTAGTTGAAATTAGTATTTAACAAGATTTTAGTTTAAGCCTAAATCATGTATGTTCAGCGAAATTTTTCGCCCGATTGTCGTGCGACAACACTACTGAGGTTTCTTGCCTTAAAATTATAATGCTATAGCTTTTTAAAGTCCCATATATTCGCCCTGAAGCGTTTGCTAAGGTTGTTATTATCACTAAAACAAAAAGAGACTTTTTAGCCAAAAGTCTCTTTTAAAAAAACTCAAATAATCTAAACAACTTATAAAAACAAAATATTAATACGGTTTAGTAGTTCCTTGTAATAACCACATTTTAGACCAGGCACTATTATTGCTCACATCATCGCCCTTAAATTGGGTAGGCTCCAGTCTTTCAATGGCTTCAGCCGAATTTGAATTATTATCAATTTCGTTAATATGGTAGTAAAACCGTAATGGTAAAGCAGCTCTTTTTGAGGCGGCTCCTGTTTGCAAAGCAGGAAGTCCGGTTCTGCGATAATCAAACCAAGCTTCACTCGCTGACGACCAGCTTGCAATCCACTTCTGGGTAATAATATCTTCATAACCACCATATGCGGCTGTTCCGGCAATGTAATCATCGTAACCATCTTCAACGCCCCAAGCGCTGAACGATTGCTTGATAGCCTCATTGTAATATTGTTCGGCCGAACCAGAAGCCCATCCATTGGTAGCTGCCTCGGCAATAATAAAGTTTACTTCAGCAGCAGAAATTAAACGTGCCTGTAATAAATCGCCACTAGCTTCTTTATAGATATCATTGAGTTGAGAAACATGCAGGTTTAAGGTTCCTTGATTCACATTTTCACTCATATTATACGCCGCTCCAAAAGTCATGGCCGTAGGTAACCCTACATACTCTTTATCATAATTTACCGGAAAACCTACTGTGTTTACATAAGCATCGACCGAAGCTTGCGACACATGTCGTTCACCGGTGGTTTCATCAACAAAATCTGAGCTGTCCAGCACCAATGGCTGATCAACTTTATTCGCCCAGACCCCCAATCGGGGATCATCAAGTACCTGCATGGCCTCGACCAATGTAGCCGCCATTTTAATCCTAAAATAAGAGCCTTGTGGGTCTGTGTCAAACTTAGTGTTCGTTGGCCATGAATCGCTACTTGTG
>JBATIN010000186.1:0-4259 GCA_049667765.1 Flavobacteriaceae bacterium | reverse complement strand
TTTTTACCCCATACGAGTTTTTGTCTGCGGTCTGGCCGATGCGTTTGAAGATGAGCTTTCCACGAAGGTGGCCGATAAGGAGGGTTCCTGAAACCCCGTTATCCATGGTACTGCCCACCTGCAACAGTAGGTGATCTCCGCGGTTCTTTATACTTAGTCCGTAGCCTTGGACGTTCGCCTTGGGCAGGGCAAAAGTTTCTTCGGCACCGTTCAGTACAACACTCGCATAATAGGTGGTGTTCGGCTCGGGCTTGAAATATACCTTGCCGAGGCCGAACTCATGGCTCTCGAAGGGTACGATGGTTCTGCCGTTGTGGTCCTTGATAAGGCCTTTCAGGGCGACCCCGTTGCCCTTTTTGTCCACTACCTCGAGGCCCAAGGTGGTGCCGATGCCCTCGACCAGGTTGCCCCCTTCGGGAAAGAAGCGCACTTCGGGGGTCCCGAAAGGTTTTACCGTACTATTCAGATCTGCCTGTTCGCTATTTCCCAAACGTGCCCCGGTAAAATCCTCGAGATCGGCGTTCGGCCGGATCTGCTGTACCACGATGGGGATTTTCTTTTCATAGATTACGGGCTCTTTGCCGTTTAGCATATATTTTGTGTAGGAACGCAACTGGTAGTTACCCTGGGGTATGTCTTCACCCAAGCGGATATCGCCGGAGGCCCCTAGTGCATCGACATAGAGTTTGCGTTTTTCGACCACGCTGTCGCGGGCATCGACCAGTTCAACATAGACGACCCTGCTCTTGTCGCGATGGGTATGGGTGATGCCGTCGACTAGATAAGTCTTGAACCATATGGTCTCGCCATTGGTGTAAAAGTCCTTGTCGGTATGCAGGTAGGTCTTCTCGGGCCCTTCGTTCGTGTTATAGATCAGGAGCTTGCCCAGAATGGTCTCCAGGAGTTTGTTTTCCTGAGGCGGGTTTTTGAAGGCGAAAATCAATAGTAGGCCCAGTAGGCCGAACCCGAATACTTTGTGCGATTTTTTCATTTTCAGGAAGGTTTTTGCGTTGTTCTAATTTAGGAAATTGGAAATCTTTTTCCTATTAATATACCACAAAAACTTTGCCAAAAAATACTTAATTAATTGCTGTGATCAATGTGAGACTTCCTTTAAGAAATCAGGAAAATTTTTCTTGAAGCGGTTCAATCGTGGAATGGATACATTTGTTATGTAAGAATTGTTCGGATGCTTTTTTTCGTAATCTTGATGATAGTCTTCGGCGTCGTAGAATTTTTCAAATTGCGTTACCTCGGTTACGATAGGCGCATCGTACACGTTTTGATTTTGAAGTGCTTTTATATAATCTTCGATAATTTTCTTTTCTTGCCCGTTTTTATAGAAGGCAATGGAACGATACTGCGTTCCTCTGTCGGGCCCTTGGCGATTTAAGCTTGTTGGATCATGTGAACCAAAGAACACCTGCACCAATTTAGTGAACGAAATTTCTTTTGGGTCATAGTATACCTCTACGGCTTCAGCATGTGTGGTTAAACCACCTCCGACTTGCTCGTATGTCGGGTTTTTCTCTTTTCCGCCCGAGTACCCTGAGATTACCTCCTTTACGCCTTTAACGCTTTCAAAAATGGCCTCAACACACCAAAAGCAACCACTGGCAAAATAGGCCGTCTCGTACTGGCTTAGGTCTTGTGGTGTAATGCCGATCTTTTCTACTTTTATTGCGGATATTTCTGGCTTAGCGTTTTCCTTCACTTTCGATTGACAGCTTGCAGCAAAAAAGGTTGCAAAAACTAGGAGGGTAATTTTCAATTGATTCATTTTTTTCTTTTTTAGTGGGCAAAAGACATGAAAACTTACTTGGTTGTGATAGAAAATTGTTATTAAAGCTAGAAGCCTAACGCATTTTAGTTCAAATACATCGATTAACGGTTTGTTTTCTTCGATTATCTGTTCTTACAAGCAAAATTTCAGGACTACAAAACCCTGTTTTTCAACGATCTATTCCCCATTCATCGTAAAAATTATACGTCTCACCGAATTAAGACATGTTAAAAAGTGAATTAACGGGTTATCCATACACCAAAACCAGTAACCATGAGAAGTTGTGTTATTTTATTGAGTTTTTTGTTTTTTGGAGTAGCGTCCCAAGCACAATCATCAAAAGTTCAAAAAGTAGAACTAGTGAAAACATCAAAAGTGTATTTACTAGATCCTTCCGCAGCTGTTTTAATTCAAACGGATGCGAATATCGCTTTTTTACACAAACGCAGACGATCTGCCGTAAAAAAACAACTGGCTTTCCATATCAGAAAGAATGATATTAAAGTGGCCTAAACCGTTGGCAGAAAAACATCCTAATTTTTCTCAAAGCATTTATCGCTGCAAAGTTTTTAGCTTCCCCTTACTTTCGATTTGCCATGGTTCTACTTAGTTCCTATATGGGCGATTTCTTCATTTGGCTTGGTTCATTTGATGCAAATTGAACCTGTTTTTTCCCTTTTATCTTTGTTCCCAAGAAACTCCGTCCGATTAAAAACCGATTTTTTCGGTATGCTGTTTTTGACGGTCTGCACGTTCACCGACCCTTTTATACACTTCATCTAAGGTATTGTCGGTCAACGAGTATTTGACCTCGTTTAACGAACCGAAACCCCGTAAAATGGGGTCTATGAGTTCTCTATATATAAAACGAACAGTCATGAAAACTATCTTAACTATCATCTTTATCTGTTTCATCGGAATCACTGCCCAAGCTCAAAACGAGACTACCGAAGTTAGAATGGAGACTGTTGAAATGACTGTGGAAACTTCCATTGAGAAAAAGGAAATGACAATGGAAACGAATACCGAAGTTGCCCGTTTGTACAGAAGAAAATTTTCTACCGTTAAAAAAGAACTTTCTTTTACCACGAAAAGGAACACCGCTAAAATGGCCTACTCAGTATCGGGTCATAATCTATCGGACTTCTTGCAATACCTTCCAGATGGTATTGGTAACAATTTTTTGCCCTTCGGCGGTGGGGTGAATACCATCTTGTAAATTCAAATTCGGATTTCCGGCGACCCCTTCCAATAAAAAGGGAATCAGCCGTATGTTGTTCGACGTGGCCAGTTCAGGAAAAATCTTTTTGAATTCCGCAGTATAGGCTTGCCCCATATTCGGCGGAATCTGCATGCCGGCCAATATGATTTCGGTATTGGCATTTTTTTCTTTTACCAAATCGATTATGGCTTGAAGGTTCGCACGGGTTTCCTTTAATGGAATTCCCCTTAAACCATCATTCGCACCTAGTTCAAGAACAAAAACATCTACATTTTGGTTGAGCACCCAGTTGAGACGATTCAGTCCGCCTGTAGTAGTTTCACCACTAAGCCCCGAATTGATGGCCGTATAGTTGAGTCCCAACGAATCTAACCGATCTTGAATCAAGGCAGGAAATGCTTCTTCGGTATCTAGGCCATAACCGGCAGTAAGGCTGTTTCCGAAAAACAATATGGTTTTGCCTTCGCTAACCGTTTTTGGCTCCACCACATTTTCAATAGTGGCCGGGTTTGCATTGTCTGAATCTTTTTTAAGGGTTTCTTTACAACCCGTCAATACTAGGATGAGTAAAAAATAACGAAACTTTAAGAATGCTGGCATAAGGTTCTATTCTGTATTTCAAAATCAAATGCTTATTTTTCGCCTCCTGTAAAACATTCTATCGGGAATGAAAAAGCAGAATAAATTGATTTTATGACAAAGATATTAAACGTCAACCAACTAGGGAAGCGTTATAAGAGCGGTTCTAAAGAATTAACGGTACTCGATGACGTTTCTTTTAGTGTTGAAGAAGGTTCAACTTTTGCGATAATTGGGCCGTCCGGAAGCGGTAAAACCACCCTTTTAGGGCTCTGCGCCGGGCTCGATGAACCCGATACGGGAACGGTCGAGCTTTGTGGGGTGGAGATGAACGGACTAAGCGAAGACCAACGAGCGGGATTGAGAAATCGGGAAGTGGGGTTCATTTTTCAGAATTTTCAATTGCTGCCGACCTTAACTGCGCTCGAAAATGTTGTAGTTCCGTTAGAACTACAAGGCGAAAAAAATGCCACGAAATTCGGTAAAGAACTGCTTGAAAAAGTAGGTCTCACCGATCGTATGAACCATTACCCTTCGCAATTGTCGGGTGGTGAGCAGCAAAGGGTTGCTTTGGCCCGCGCTTTTTCGAACCGACCTTCAATTCTATTTGCCGATGAACCTACGGGCAACCTCGACGAGGAAACCGGTGAAAAAGTAATTCAATTATTGTTCGAA
>JBATIN010000185.1:0-5981 GCA_049667765.1 Flavobacteriaceae bacterium | reverse complement strand
ATCTTATACCGTGTAATCGCTTTTTTTGTCTTTAGGGGCACCTCAAATTCCGGCGCTAGGCCTAACTCGAACTCAAAATCAAGTTCTTCTTTGTCCCAGTCGAAATTATCACGTTGCTTAGGAAGCGGATTTCCGAGAACATCTAATTTTTCTTCCGGTAGATACTTGTTCATGTTGTCTTGTAGCAATTTGTTGACCTCGTCTACTAGAACCGCTTTGCCGTATTGTTTTTTAATCAGACCAATAGGCACTTGCCCTTTCCTAAATCCTGGAATATTTGCTTGTTTGCGATAGTCTTTTAATATCTGGTCAACTTTGTCTTGATAATCCGACTTGTTAATCGCGACTTTTACGACCGCGTTCAAATTATCGATTTGCTCTTTAGTAATATTCATCTGGGTATCTGTTTTTCTCGTTAAAAACGGGATGCAAAAATAGTATTTTTTCTAAAGTCTTACAACTTTTAAAGGACAAGCATGTAAAGATCGACAAGGTGCATTAATCTTCTTTCAACAACGAAAACAATATAGATTGTAAAAAGGAAAGAAGTAGACTAAATAACAAGGCCCAGCCAATACCGTTTACAGTAAACCCGTCAACAAAATAATCGGCCAAAAGAATGATTATCGCATTAATGACCAACAAGAACAGGCCAAAGGTCAAAATGGTTACCGGTAAAGTAAGAATCACCAAGATGGGTTTTACGATAAAATTGAGCAAACTCAGTGCCAAGGCAACAATGATGGCTGTTACATAAGAATCAACGGAAACATTTGGTAGTACTTTAGAGAGAATGACCACCGCCAAGGCACTAAGTAAAATACGTAAAATGAGATTCATATGAATTGATTTGAGTTAAAATAGATTTTTTTAATTCCTTCAAATGTATAGATTATCAATGATAAAATCGAAAACATTACAATCTTTAGGGTTCCATGAAATCCAAGGTCGTTTTTAAAAAGTCCTCTGGATTTTCAGCATGTAGCCAATGACCGGCGTTGGTTATCGTCTTTAATTGTGCTTTTGGAAAATGCCTTTCAATTTCAGCAATGTCGTTTGTGGTAACATATTCTGACCGGTCTCCCCGTAAAAACAAAGTTGGTCCGTGATACTGTTCACTTGCGCCAATATTTTCGCCTACTTCGTTCATCTTTTGGCTTAAGACTTCAAGGTTAAAACGAAAGTCTAATTTTCCTTTTTCGACCCAATAAAGGTTTTTGAGTAAAAATTGCCGTATTCCCATGTTGTGAATATACTTTGACAGGGCTTTTTCCGCAGCTCCCCGCGAGCTTAGTTCATTGAGATGTATCGCGTTGAGAGCATTGATAATATCTTGGTGGTGGGGTGGGTAATATTTGGGGGCAATATCGGCAACGATCAGTTTTTTGGTTTTATCCGGATAGGTACAAGCAAATTGCATCACGGTTTTTCCACCCATAGAATGCCCTAAGAGTACGGTGGTTTCCAAATGGTGATGGTCCATGTAAAGCCTTAGGTCTTCGGCAAGAAGATCGTAATTAAAATCCTCTGACCAAAAGCTGTGACCGTGGTTTCTTTGGTCGATCAAATGTACTTCATAACCTGCCTTGGCATATTGGTTCCCCAAGGTTTTCCAGTTGTCGGACATGCCTAAAAAGCCATGTAGAATGAGTAGAGGTTGGCCCTTTCCTAATATTTGTGAATGTAGTATTGGGTTCATTTCAGTTTGTTCATATACATATTGACCACGTTTTCAAGGCCAAAATATAACGATTCGCAAATTAATGCATGCCCTATGGATACTTCAAGCAAGTATGGAATATTTTCATTGAAGTACTTTATATTGTCTAAACTTAGGTCGTGACCGGCATTGATACCGAGTCCCAAAGTATGTGCCACCTTGGCGGCCTTGACAAATGGCTCAATAGCATTGGCATGGTTTCCCGAAGCATAGTTTTTGGCATAACTTTCGGTATAGAGTTCAATGCGGTCGGTTCCTGTTTTAGCGGCACCTTCGATCATGGCAATATCGGCATCCACAAAAATAGAGGTGCGTATTCCGTTTTTCTTGAAAGTATCGATTACTTCGCTTAAGATGGCGCAATGTGTTTTTGTGTCCCAACCTGCATTCGAGGTAATTGCATCTATTGCATCGGGCACTAAAGTGACCTGTGTTGGTTTTACTTCCAAGACCAGATCTATGAATTTTTTTATGGGATTACCTTCTATATTAAATTCGGTAACGATTACTTTTTTTAGATCACGAGCATCTTGGTAACGTATATGCCGCTCATCTGGTCTAGGGTGAATAGTTATACCCTGTGCCCCGAACCTTTCTATATCAGTGGCCACCCTAATAAGGTCAGGTGCGTTTCCACCCCTTGAATTTCGCAGTGTGGCAATTTTATTTACGTTTACACTAAGTTTGGTCATAGGATTAAGTACAAAAGTTTACGTTAAAATACCGTGCAAAAATACAAATTAGGCATGCCTTTTGATATTTTATATTTGTATTTTGCGTTATATTTAAAAGTATGCACATTCAAAACCTTATCGTAGATAATATAGTAGTCTTAAAAATGGGTGATTCGCTGAAAAAGGCGATTCGCTTTTTTAAGGATAATACTTATTCTCATGTTGCCGTAACCGAGAACAATGTGTTTTTAGGGGTTATGAGTGGCAATGATGTAGAAAATTTGGAAGTTGACAAAAAGGTTGTAGACTATCGTTATCATCTTGATTCTTTTTACGTAAGGCAAGATACCAATTGGTTAGATGTTTTGGAGGCTTTTGCTAGAAACGAGGCCAATCTTATTCCGGTTTTGAACGACCAGGAACAAGTTGTTGGCTATTATGACCTGAATGACGTAGTCAGTGTTTTTATTGATACGCCCTTCTTTACCGAACCTGGTGGAATCATAGTGGTCGCCAAAGGCATTAAAGATTATTCGTTCAGTGAAATTGCTCAGATTGTAGAAAGTAACAATGCGAAATTAATTGGCGCTTTTATTACGGATGTTCGTAACGATGTCATTCAAATCACCCTTAAAATAAGTTCAACACATTTGAATGATGTGCTCCAAACCTTTAGGCGCTATAACTACAATGTGCTTTTCGGGAATAATGATGATCAGTTTTTGGAAGATCTTAAAGAACGTTCTGACTATTTGGATAAATACTTAAACGTTTAAGCACATGAAGGTCGCCATATACGGGCAAACGTATCAAGAGACCGCATTAGATTATGTGGTCGAATTTTTAGACGAACTTCATCAGATTTCCGCTGAGGCGGCTATAGAAAAAGATTTCTATAAAATGCTCACTTCCAAGAGGGCCACAATGACTTATAATACTTTCACCGAAAACGAAGGTCTTGACACTAGTTTTGATATGTTCGTTAGTTTCGGGGGAGACGGTACCATTCTGCGGGCGACTACCTATGTCAGAAAACTGGGCATCCCTATTGTTGGGGTCAATTCTGGTAGACTTGGGTTTTTATCCACCTTTAAGAAGGAAGACGTACGTAAAGTGGTGCAAGAGTTCATTAAGGGCGACTATACTATTGTTGAGCGCAGTTTGGTCACAGCAACCGCTGCTGAGGGAATACCTGAGTTCGGGCCTATGAATTTTGCCTTGAACGAGGTAACGGTCAGTAGAAAAGATACTACTTCGATGATCAGCGTAGAAACCTATTTGAACGACGAATACCTAACTTCATACTGGGCAGATGGGCTTATTATTTCTACACCTACGGGTTCCACGGGGTATTCATTGAGTTGTGGCGGACCGGTAATCGTCCCGACGGTAAAATCCCTTGTATTGACACCAATCGCACCACATAATCTAAATGCAAGGCCTTTGGTTATTTCAGATGATACCATAATACGGTTAAAAGTTTCAGGTAGGGAAGAAAACCACTTGGTTTCTTTGGATTCACGTATTGCCTCCGTGGTCAATGGTAAGGAAATAACCATTCAAAAGGCAGATTTTACTATTAAAATGATAGAATATACTTCCGAGAGTTTTCTCAAGACCCTTCGCAACAAACTCTTATGGGGCGAAGACAAGCGTAATTGAGAATTAGAACAAACAATAAATGTCGTTAAAGCATGTTTATCATGTATGGACAGAAGCCTAACCCAAATACTGGGCGAACGCCCCATTTATTATATTTGCAAACTTATTGATAATATGAAGAAGTATTTTGTCTCAATCATGGTACTATTGTGTGTGCAGTTGAAGGCCCAAATGTATGAAATAGGGGTGTTTGCAGGAGGAGCCAATGCGATAGGCGATGTTGGAAGAACCAATTACATACTGCCATCCGATATTGCTGCAGGGGGTATTTTTAAGTGGAATGCGAGCAAACGATATGCATGGCGTGCTAGTGTGATCTATGGCAAAATTAATATGGATGATTCCAAATCAAATTTGTCCTCAAGGCAACAACGAGGTTTTGAAATGAACAATACCATATTGGAAACCTCTGCGGGACTTGAATTTAATTTCGTAGAATACAATCTCCACAAATTAGGTCCGGCGTTTACCCCATATATGTATACTGGCCTTACCTATTTTAGATACGATTACAATTATTTTAGCGCGGGCCAATTGGTAGATGACCAACAAAAGGATGGTGCTTTGGCAATACCTATGACTTTGGGCATGAAATTACGGGTGGGGCAGATGTTCATTATCGGGGCCGAAATAGGAGCCCGATATACTTTTACCGATAATCTAGATGCCAGTAATCCATCAAAATCTACTGTTAGCCAACAGCGTGATGTTGCTTTTGGCAACGTAAATAGCAAAGATTGGTATGTTTTTTCAGGTATTACTTTCACATATACCTTTGGTAGAGTACCTTGCGGCGATTGCTTTGAGTAACTTACTATGAACACTATTGAAGATATCGACCTGACCAACCTTCCAAGGCACATTGCCATTATTATGGATGGAAATGGGCGGTGGGCCAAAGAAAAAGGTAAGATTCGCATTTTCGGTCATGAAAATGGGGTCGGAACTGCCAAAAGAACGGTCGAAAGCTGCGTTAAGCTCAATATAGAATTCCTTACTTTATATACTTTTTCTACCGAAAATTGGAAAAGGCCCAAGTTTGAAGTCGACACCTTGATGAAAATATTGGTCTCCTCGCTTCGAAAAGAACTAAAAACTTTTGTTAAAAACAATGTGCGCCTCAATACCATAGGCGATATTACGCTTTTGCCTAAAAAAGCATTTCGCGAACTGAACGAAGTGATGGATAAAACAAGGCACAATACAGGTCTAACTCTTACTTTGGCCTTGAACTATGGTGCTCGAGAAGAGCTCAAAACGGCCGTGCAGGCCATCGCTAGCAAAGTTAAAAATAATATAATTTCTCTTGAAAATATTGATGAAACCATTATAAATAACCATCTTTACACGCACAATTTGCCAGATGTAGATTTGTTGATTCGCACCAGTGGTGAACATAGGATCAGCAATTTTTTACTTTGGCAGATAGCCTATGCAGAGTTATATTTTATCGAGGTTTATTGGCCCGATTTTAAAGAGGATCATTTGGTAGAGGCTATCAAAAATTACCAGAACAGAGAACGAAGATTTGGAAAAACTAGCGAACAACTCAACTAGCGATATGGAAAGGTTCATATCGTTTGAACCTTTATTACTACTTCTACTACTTTTAATCACCACGGTTACCTCGGCGCAAGAGACTTCATATGAAGATGGCAAGAGGTATATTTTAGGGGGTCTGGAAGTAACCGGACTGCAAAGCTACAATGAGCAGACCGTAAAGACCTATACCGGCCTAAGGGTAGGTCAGCCCATTACCGTGCCCGGCGATGAAATAAGTGAGGTGATCAATAAATTATGGGGGCTAGAGCTTTTTAGCGATATAAAGTTTTATATCACAGATATTCAAGGTGAGAGTGTTTTTCTTGAACTCAACATATTGGAGCGGCCTACACTTTCGAATGTTACGGTATATGGGGTAAAAC
>JBATIN010000184.1:0-4053 GCA_049667765.1 Flavobacteriaceae bacterium | reverse complement strand
AAGACTTCAATTGGTTAAAAAATGGCTAATTTTCGCCTGAAAGCAAAAAGTTTAAATGACTTTAACTTTAAATTTCAAAAATCTATTAAAAAGATGGCAAATACCCCAAGTAACATGTTAGCATTGGGCACTAGTGCACCAGAATTTGAACTGACCGATGTTGTTTCCGATAAAAAGCTTACCCTTAAGCAGCGTAAAGGAAGCAATGGCACCGTGATCATGTTTATCTGTAACCATTGTCCGTTCGTTATTCACGTAAACAAAGCATTAGTACGCTTGGCCCAGGACTATCAACCAAAAGGGATAAACTTTATCGCCATTTCAAGTAACGATGTAAAAAACTATCCGCAAGATGCACCGCATTTAATGAAGCAGGTAGCGCAGGAAGAAGGCTACCCCTTCCCCTACCTTTATGACCCCACCCAAGAGGTGGCCAATAATTATGACGCGGCCTGCACCCCCGATTTCTATTTGTTCAACGCCGATCTAAAACTTGTCTATCGCGGACAACTGGATAATTCACGCCCCGGAAATGGCATTCCCGTAACGGGCAAGGATCTTAGAGCTGCCATGGAGGCTATTTTAACTGACAGCGAAGTGAGTTCGGATCAGAAACCAAGTATCGGCTGCAGCATAAAATGGGCAACTGAATCGTCATAAATGATTATTGTTTATTTTCAGCTCAATAACCATGTATCCTTCAAAAAAATGAAAATCGAAAAAACAGCCGCATTGGCCAAGTTGAAGAAAATAGCATCACCTTTCTTAACCGTGTTTGAACATGGCTCGCTTTCCGTTGAGGTGTACAAACCAGATGGTGTTGATTTACAAAGTCCGCATACACGAGATGAAGTCTACCTTATTATTTCAGGGTCCGGTGAGTTTTTAAACGATGGTGTACGCACTATTTTCAGTGAAGGTGATTTTCTATTTGTCGCCGCAGGGAAGGAGCATCGCTTCGAGAATTTTACTCCTGATTTTTCAACCTGGGTTCTTTTCTATGGCCCTGAAGGTGGAGAAAATGCCAAACTATTATGAACAAGGCCATTTCGATTCGCCCTTTGACAAAGGAGCTTTTTAACACCTATAACGAGGTGGGATCAAAAGCCTACAACCAACATTATAAACATCTCTGGCCCAACGGGAATTCAAGTCCTTATTTAAAAAGTAGTTTTACCGAAAAAGTATTGCTCGGGGAAGAAAACGACCCCAATACCGAACTTTTCGTCATTTACTGGAATGTAGAGCCGGCTGGAATTCTAAAACTTTCCCTTGCGGCAGCGGTCGGAAAATATAGTGCGGCCGAAGCCCTTTTATTGAATAAAATTTATTTGTTGAACGTCTACTCGGGCAAGGGCATTGGCAAAGCGGTGCTAGCATTTGTGGTGAAAACAGCCGAAGAAAAGCAAAAGAAAGTGGTATGGTTGACCACCATGCAAAAAGGACCTGCCCTAAAATTTTATCTACAAAACGGATTTACCATTTATGAAGAAACCCAGATTCCTTTTACGTCGGCCATCGAAGCAGAGAAACCGATGTTTATTATGACCAGATTAGTGTAATCTTCAAGTGCAATACCTACCAGCCTTCCCGTTTTAAAAGCCCTTCAATATGTGCAAAATGGTGATTGCTGTGCCAGGCATATTTTCCTATATTTTCTTGGACAGACACTTCTACATTACCATCGGGGTGTATATATTTTTTTTGAAGCTGCGCTTCCGATAGGCCCTTTAACAAATACACCATCTTGGCATGTAAGGCTTTTAAATAGCTTAAGGAAAGCATGATCGGGGCAGTCTGTGCATCGAACAACGTGGCCCAATCTTTTTCTTCATAGGCCTTTATCAATGGGCGATCTTCTGTCAAGGTCCATTTAAACCTTGTATAACTATGATGATGGCTATCGGCGATATGGTGTATGAGTTGCCTAACCGACCACCCCCCAGGTCGGTAGGGAGTGTTCAATTGTGCTTCTGTGAGAGGTGTTACCAAGTCTTCCAAACGCTGTGGAAAATCTTCCAACACATTGATCCATTCATCGATTTGTGCTTGATCGTAATGAGCGGGGGTTTCAAACTTCCCAATAGGATATTTTAGGTCTTCCATATCTAAAGATTATAAATATTAAAGATAAAAATAAGTAACCTTCAAAGGACGGTTTATCAAAGGATATTATCATTCAATGCACTAAATTATGACTATCACAAAATTCCATTACTTTTATAAGTTGTAGATAATTTTAAGAACAGTTCTTTGGGAATACCTATATTTATAGCGATTGAACGAAGGTTCGTTCAACCTCACACCAACTAACCACATGAAATCATATTCTATAACCGAGCTAACAACGTATTTAGAGGGAACTTTAGTTGGCAACACTACCCATAGCATAAACGGCCCAGAACAGCTTGAAAAAGCTACGGCCAACCAAATCACCTTTATTGGCAGCTCTAAATATTTAAATAAATGGGCTGAATCGAAAGCCTGTGGGGCCATCGTCAACGAAAGTGTAAGCATGCTTCCGGGAAATAACCGCGCCTTTATTCAGGTAAAAAATGCAGATCTGGCCATGGCCAAGCTACTTGGTTTATTTGACCCTGGGCCACCGGTTTTCGAGACTGACATACACCCAACGGCTACGGTACATCCTACTGCAAAAATTGGTGCTTCTTGTAAAATTGGAGCCCATTGTTATGTAGGTAAAAATGTAGTATTGGGCGAAGGGGTCATCTTGTATCCGAATGTTACCATTTTTGATGACACTGTTTTAGGGGACTATACCGTAGTTTGGTCGGGCACGGTAATCCGCGAACGTTCGGAAATTGGCAAACGCTGTATTTTTCACACCAATGTGAGTATCGGGGCCGACGGCTTTGGCTATCGCCCTAGTGATGACGGTCGTGGACTTGTGAAAATTCCTCAAATCGGCAATGTAATAATTGGCAACGATGTCGAGATCGGGGCGAATTCTTGTGTAGATCGGGGCAAGTTCAGCGCCACCATAATTGGTGATGGCTGTAAAATTGACAATCAGGTGCAGATTGCCCATAATTGTGTAATGGGCAGGTCGTGCATCATGGCCGGACATAGTGGTTTGGCTGGCTCGGTAACGTTGGGCGATGGAGTTATTATCGGTGGCAGCGCCTCAATAAAAGACCATACCACCATTCATTCAGGTGCGGTGGTAGGTGCGGGTTCAGGGGTTATGGGCGATGTAGAAGCAGGCAAAACAGTATTAGGTTATCCGGCACAAGATTCTCGATTGATGCTAAAACAATGGGTTCAAATGCGCAAATTGACCGAAAAAAATTTGTAATTCGGTATTAAAAAGATTGAGTTTACATTGTCAAAACATAAATATAACCTTACAAAATATAATAGATTAAATAATTATACATTACATTTGTGCTTTAATTAATTTTTAATTTTTATTATTATGAGTAAAGGAACAGTAAAATTCTTCAACGATTCCAAAGGATATGGTTTCATCACTGAAGATGGTTCGAACGAAGATCATTTTGTACACATTTCTGGCTTAATCGATGAAGTTCGAGAAGGCGATGTTGTAGAATTTGAACTACAACAAGGTAAAAAAGGATTGAACGCCGTTAATGTGAAGGTTGTTGACTAGGTAGGTATAAACTTTTTTATAGTATAGCCCTGACAGTAATGTCAGGGTTTTTTTTGTTCTTTTTTCTGGGCTAAACGATTAAAAGTCAATCACCATTAAATCTTTATCAACTATTTGACGCAACCATTTTGCCTTTTCATAATCTAACTAGAAATACGGATCATCGTTTCCCCTTTTGAAAACCTAAATTTTATATGCTATCTTTCTTTGGAATACTTTTCGTGATATTGATAATCAATATCATACTATTAGTGTTAAGTTTAGGGCGATTAAAAAACTCTAAATAAATTCTTATGCTATTGTGGTTCATTGGAAAGGCCTAAAATGCCTATCTAGAAATTTTTATTTCTTTTTTAACTGCGCCCTATTCGAAGGGCTGTGTCCATCCTGTAGATTAGCATCTTCCTTTTTATGAGTAATTG
>JBATIN010000183.1:0-1572 GCA_049667765.1 Flavobacteriaceae bacterium | reverse complement strand
CCAGTTGTCGTACCACCAGGGAGGGCACTGTCTCCCCATATGAAAAATCCCGATTCAGTTCTTACTATAGTAGAGTGATATCCTTCTATTAGAATTTCCGAATCGTTTGTAAATGGTAGTTCAGGACAACTTCCTTGTGAATACATTGAGGCAATCGAAAAGAAAAGAAGAAAGAATGAAAAAATAATATTTTTCATATTTAGGGAGTTTTGATTAGTAATTTAAAAAAGTTAAAATGCCAGTAAACTGCAGAAAATTTTAACAAACTTATTATCAATTACTGTAGGAATGATATAATTGTTGGCAGTAAAGACAAAAATGTAGTGAAATTGGCAAAAAGTGTGGTTTGTCGATTAAGTATCGCTATGGTTGGTCTGATCGTTGAAATGCACCCTTAAGATTGATTATTCGGTTCGAGGCCCAATTCCCTACCTTTTTTGAGCATGAATTCTTTAGCTGCTTCGAATTCATTGGGAATTTCACCCTCCAAAATCGCCTCCTTAATGGCTTCTTTGATAATTCCGATTTCTTTGGAAGGTCTTAAATTGAACGTGGCCATTATTTCCTCGCCCGACACTGGCGGCTGAAAATTTCGGATATGATCACGGGCCTCGACTTCCTCGATTTTTTGGCGAACTAGTTTAAAATTGTTCTTGTATTTTTCTTGTTTTTTGGAATTCTTGGTGGTGATATCTGCTTCGCATAAGGTCATCAGGTCATCTACGTTATCGCCGGCATCGAATACCAAACGTCGCACTGCAGAATCGGTCACAAAATCTTCAGATAAAATTTGTGGCCGTGAACTCATTAAGACCATCTTTTGAACATATTTCATTTTTTCGTTCAAAGGCATTCTTAATCGTTTGAATAGTTTGTAGACCATTTTGGATCCCACAAATTCATGTCCGTGAAAAGTCCAGCCTATTTTTTTATGGAATTTTTTAGTCGGTGCTTTTCCAATATCATGTAACAGGGCCGCCCATCGCAACCATAGGTCATTTGTAGTTGCTGCAATATTGTCCACTACTTCAAGGGTGTGCCAGAAATTGTCTTTATGACTTTGGCCTTCTATTTCTTCGATGCCTTGCAGCGCAACCAATTCAGGCAGAATATAAGGTAAAAGCCCTGTTTTATGCATAAGGGCAAAACCTACCGATGGGGTTTTACTGACCAGAATTTTATGTAATTCGTCAACGATGCGTTCACCAGAGATGATCTTTATACGTTCTTTGTTTTCATTGATCGCCTGTAACGACTTTAATTCAATTTCAAAGTTCAATTGTGTGGCAAAACGTATGGCCCGCATCATGCGCAAGGGGTCATCAGAATAGGTAATACCAGGCGCCAATGGAGTGCGGATTAATTTGTTTTCAAGATCATTAAGTCCGTTAAATGGATCTAAGAGTTGACCATAGTCTTCTTTGTTCAGCGAAATGGCTAGCGCGTTTATGGTGAAGTCCCTTCTATTTTGGTCATCGGCCAAGGTGCCGTTTTCTACGACGGGTTTTCTGCTATCACGGTGATAGCTTTCTTTTCGTGCTCCCACAAACTCTAATTCGATATCATTGTATC
>JBATIN010000182.1:0-4150 GCA_049667765.1 Flavobacteriaceae bacterium | reverse complement strand
ATATGAATCAATCCATTTAAAAAGGTACCGTTGGTTAAAACAACCGAGCGACCTTTGATATCAATTCCTAAAGAAGTTCGAACACCCGAAACTTTACCATTTTCAATTAACAGCCCTTTGACCATTTCTTGATAAAAATCACAATTAGGGGTATTTTCTAAAGCCAATCGCCACTCTTCGGCAAAACGCATTCGGTCGTTTTGAGCACGAGGACTCCACATCGCTGGACCTTTTGATTTGTTCAGCATCTTGAATTGAATAGCGGACTTATCGGTAATAATTCCACTATATCCACCCAATGCATCAATTTCGCGTACGATCTGACCTTTGGCAATTCCACCCATGGCAGGGTTACACGACATTTGCCCTATCGTTTGCAAATTCATGGTCACCAATAGCGTTTTCGAACCCATATTGGCAGCCGCAGCGGCAGCCTCTGCACCAGCATGACCTCCCCCAACCACAATAACATCGTATTCGTCTGCAAACATAATTTTCTATTGTTCCACGTGGAACATATTTAATTTTTCATTCTCTTTTACACGCATTACTTTTTGTTCCTTGACGGTTTTATCGTTGTATCCAAGCAAATGAAGTACCCCATGCGCCATTACCCTCCGCAGTTCTTCTAAAAAACTACTCCCAAAATCCAATGAATTTTCAATGACTCTTTCTACAGAAATAAAGACATCTCCAGAAACAAGACCATTTTCAGAATAGTCGAACGTAATTATATCCGTAAAGGTGTCGTGGTCTAAAAACTGTTGGTTTAAATTAAGTAGGTAGGCGTCATCACAGAAAATAAAATTGAGTTCGTTTGTATCATGGGTTTCTGAGCTAATTATCCTACTTATCCAATCGGCATAATATTTTTCATTCTCTAAGGTAAACTCCGTTTCGTAATGGAACTCAATCATCTTTCTTAAAATAATCCTTTACTTTGGTCTGAAAATTTTGCCGCAAAGGTAACGCTTGTCGCTGTAACAGTTCTATTTCGTTACTATAATTCTCCAACACAAAAGGTTTAGTAGTCACAGGGTTCTTAAACAATGTCTTATTGGAATTGCTTTCACGTTCTTGCTTTTTGCCTTGTTTTAAAGCGGCATTTTCCAATTTCAACAACTCATATTGAATGGTATTAATTTTACTCAGACTACGTTGCGTAATTCCATTTTCCAATAAATCATTTTCAAAATCTTCCATTTGTCGTATCAGTTTTTCACCAAGATTACGGTCACTTGAGTTTATCATATCTTGCAACTGTAATTCTAACTGTTGACGCAATACCTGTTGACTTTTATAGATTTCATAAATCTCTTTCAGCTCTTCTTCACTTGGCCCACCATTACCCTGATTGCCATTTTCCCCATTCTTTCCATTACTGTTCTTACCTCCCTTTTCACCTTGTCCATCTTTAGTGTTTTGACCTTCCGAACCAGAACCACCTCCATTTTTACCTTCTCCAGGCTGGTCGCCTTCTCCAGGTTTTGGCTCTCCTTGCCCCTTTTGTTCTCCCTTGCCTTGTTCCCCTTCTCCCTGTTCACCCTGGGGTTTTCCTTCGCCAGACTTACCCATGCCTTCCATTTTCTCTTTTAACTCGCCCTGTTGCTGTATAATATCAGGCAACTGAAAGTCTTGTCCTTCGCCCTGCCCCTGGCCCATTTGCATGCTTTGTTGCATGTTGTCTAAAATATTAGCCAAAAAATCGGCTAGAGTATTCGAGGCATTTAAGACATACTTTTGATAGGATGCTCCCTGGTATACTTGACCCTCGGCAATACTTTCGAGTGATTTATCAATATTATAGTACACCTCCGTGATTTGTTCATTTACAAATTCGGACACTTCTGCGCGACGTAGGGAAAGTGCAAAAAGGCTATCATCTACATGTTCGAACAACTCCCTTAATTCTTGTTGTTTCCTAACAGTGCCCGAAAACTGAGCCGATTCTTCCTCCAATCTTTCAAGTGCATCGAACAAGTTTTCTTGTTTAAAAGAAAAGGTTATCAGATTATCTAGCACTTGACGTAACATTTCGGCATCTTCCTCCATGGCTTCCCCACCTCCTCCTGCCGATGATGAGGCTCTTAGCTCTTCTCCCATTTCTTTCATTTTTTGGGCCGCAGACTTCTGTTTTTGTTTTGCTTTTTGTTCACTCTTTTGTTTTTCCTCAGTACCGGAAGATGGCTCCTTTTGCATCTGCTTTTCAATTTCCTCAAGGGCTTCCTTTTGATCCTCTTTGATACTTTCTGCTTTTGGTTTGTCTATATTTAGTTCAATAGGTTTTTTAAGGGCTTCATTATCCTTCTTTAATTCCTCCAACTCTTCTTTAATCTTTTGAAAATCAGTGTTTAACGATTTTTGTTGTTCTTTAGATGAACCTTCATCGGTTTTAGCCTCGGAAAGTTTCTCTTGCTTTTCGCTCAGCTTTTCTAAATCCTTGGCCAATTGTGAGGCTTTTTCAGTTATATAATATCGCTTGGTCAGTTCGACCAACTGCTCCAGGCTGCGCTCGCTATTCTGCTGTTTTTTTCCTAGTTCCTCCAATCGTTTTGCCAGTTCTTCTTTATCGATCTTGTCCGCGATCTTGTTGAGTTCCTCAACTAGTTTTTCATTTCTTTTGGCCTCCATTTCCTGTCGCTCCAAACGCTCTTGTAATAATTTGTTTAGGGCATCATCCTTTTCATCTTTTGCCAAATTTTCCTTTAATTGCTTACTAAACTTCTGCATTAGGTCCTCTTGCTGCCGCTGTTTGTTTAAAAAGTCCTTTATTTGGTTTTGATCATTAAAATTCAATTCGCTTTTCTCCTTTTGTTCTGAGTTAATCTCTTTAAGCGATTCTTTTTGCGCCTTGGCCTTTTCCAAAGACCTATCCAAATTGTCGATAATGCCCTGTTGCGACTCCAACTCCCTATTTCTGAGCTGATCTTCATTTAGCACATACCGTGTAAAAACTTGGCTCTTAGCAATTTTACCGCCATGTATGGCATCATTATCAATGGCCTCAAAATAGAAATTATATTGTTTGCCCTCCTCTAACACCAAACCAGAGGGGAACGTGTAATAGAACTGATCTAAATTCATATTCGGAGTACCGATTTCAATCGTCTGTACCTGTTCCATGTTATTTTCAGGAGTACAGACCATTCTAATTTTAGTCAACTTATAATCGTCCGTTGCCTCACCTGCATAATAGGAAATGTTCGGGTTTAAAGAATCTAATACCTGCTCTACCATTATGGTCGGGTAAGCGTCTTTAATTACATTAAATTCATACTCTAGTTTTTCATGGTCGTGCACATTGGCATTTGAAGTCGCGATCTGGTACCCGAGATTTGAATAGATACGTTTTGTAAGATTGAATGCCCCGTTCTCTTTATTAAATAGCAATGTAGTATCAGGTGCGATTAGTTTTACGGTTTCTGTATTCTCCCCTTCAATTTCCCAAGAAACTGTGGTACCCTCGGGAAACGTAGCGTTTCCGGTACTATTCAGGGTTTCCCTTGGTTTATTAATGTACTTGGGGTAGTCCAAATTCAGCTTAAAATTCTTTATGGAAGGTGTTTTTAGCACGTTCAACCGATAGTTTCCTGATTTAATACCGTTCGCTATAAAATAGAAATCGACAGTGCTCAAGGGAGGAGTAAACGAATGCTGATAAATCCCTTTTTGTTGTTGTAGGAGCCGTTCAACTCCGTCAATAACGACAGAAACATTCTCTGGTCGAACCGCGCCTTCGGTAACCACTTGTATCGTAAAAGTTTCACTTTCCAAGACATCAAGTTGAGTATTTAACAATTTAAATGCAAACGGAGCCGGTGGCTCATAGGCCAAATCATAGTTTACCACTCGATCAACGGAGCCAAAAAACGTACTTAAATTTCCCGAAAACCAAATTAGGCCCAAAATAAACACAGGGATGCCCAAATACTTGATATATTTAAGGTTATCTCGAAAATCAATTGCCTTTGTAAAAGGAATAGGGTCTAAATTCAAAGACCGTTGCTCTATACTGGCCAGCAATAATTCTGACCGATCTCGATCCTCTACCAAGTCGAGTAAATTATATAGCTTATCACCTACTTCCGGAAAATGTTTGCCGATAAGAACGGATGCCTGCTTATTATCGATACCTTTTTTCAGCTTGAAA
>JBATIN010000181.1:0-4870 GCA_049667765.1 Flavobacteriaceae bacterium | reverse complement strand
TTCGTAAAGTTATAGCTGCCAATAAGTTGTGAATTAATAATGGTATCTTTCACTTTAATTTTGACATAGGGGTCGGCCCCTAAAAACTCGATTTTGTAGTATTGATGTTGTGTTTTGCTAAAACCGAATTTATTGATATACGTACCTAGTTTTTGAAGTTGTAAGGGGTCGTCGGCATTCAAAAAAACCGATTTTCCATTTTCTAATAAATAGTCATACAATTCACTCTTACCCTTGATTACGCCTTCTTCGCCGCCGAAACCTTCAAGATGCGCTTTTCCGAAATTGGTGATATACCCAAAATCGGGCTGTGCGATACTACATAGAAATTTAATTTCATTTTGATGGTTTGCACCCATTTCTACAACGGCCAGTTCAGTTTCAGGGGTTATACGCAACAAGGTCAACGGTACGCCGATATGGTTGTTGAGATTGCCCTCAGTGGCAACAGTTTTGTATTTTTTGGACAGTACGGAAAAAATCAGTTCTTTGGTAGTGGTCTTGCCATTGCTACCTGTTAATGAAATAATTTTTGCCTTGCAGTAGGCTCTGTGAAAAGTGGCCAATTGTTGTAGCGTTTTCAAAACATCGTCAAAAACAATATATTGATCTGATTCAGCATACCTGTCATCATCTATAACGGCAAAAGAAGCGCCTTTTTTTAGGGCCTCAGAGGCATAGGTGTTCCCGTCAAAATTATCTCCTTTCAGCGCAAAAAAGATACAACCTTCAGTAATTTTTCGGGTATCGGTACAAGCAACGGGGTGCTTTAAAAACAAAGTGTGTAGGTGTGCAATGGTCATGAAAACAAATGTATAAAAAAAGTCCTGATACGAATATCAGGACTTTTAAATTGCTTTTATTTTAAACGCTATTTGGCTTTTTTGCCACGTACGGTCTTGTTCTTAGTTTTTGATTTAGAACCGACTCTTGACATTGCACATCGGAAACCAATATAATCAGTGGCCATGTATTCGGGTAAATACCTACGTTGAGCTGGATCTAACCAGTAGGCACGGTCTCTCCATGAACCTCCTTTGAAAACCCGAACTTCATCGTTGATCAAAGTACTTCTATTGTTAGAGTGGTCATAGGTTCTAACTAGTGCACCTGCTGAATCACGCTCCACTTTGTGTTGTGGCGAATCATACATTTGCTTGCCATCTTCTTCGGCCTCATCATCACTGAATTTGTCAAAAAATCTAGATGAACCTGGATCACCGTCTCTATAACCTCGGTTGTCTGAAGAAGAGAAATTGGTCCTTAAATACGTTTCTTGCTCATCAACAGGTACCATTTTAATTTCGCCAGGAAGGTTCAAGGCAACAATCTTACCGTTAGGTAATGTATCGTAAACGATTGAATCTCTTAAGATATTTACTTTACCATCTTCGCCAATAGCGGTCTTCATGTAAATGTTACCACGGTAGTAGTTAAAATCACTTACTTCGTCATCAACGATAGGGCGATAAACATCGGCTACCCATTCGGCAACGTTTCCTGCCATATCGTACAATCCAAGATCATTGGGTTTGTATGACATTACTTCTGCAGTGATATCGGCTCCGTCATCTGACCATCCGGCAATTCCGCCATAATCACCTTTACCTTGCTTAAAGTTGGCCAATTGATCACCACGTCCGACTCGTTGTCCATTTCTTGTATAATCGCCTTCCCATGGATATTTTTTCCTTCCACGATAATTGTTATACTCACGTGTACCTTGGTTGGCTTGAGCTGCATATTCCCACTCGGTCTCGGTAGGGAGACGATATTCAGGTATGATCACCCCGCTACTTCTTTTCGCATAGGTGTTCACACTATCTTTTTTCATTTTTCCTTGAAGCGAATCTATTTGACCATTATACACCGATTCAGGTCTGTTCAAATACGCTTCTGTGCTAAAGGTTCCTTGAACCTCACCTGAAGCTGCTTGGTATTTGGCATCTTTTGCAAGATAGCCTTCCCTTTCTAGCATTACCTCATTTACACGGTCAGTTCTCCATTCGGCAAATTGAGTTGCTTGAACCCAGTTAACCCCAACTACAGGATATTCCGCATATGCAGGATGGCGTAGGTAGTTGTTGGTCATGGTCTCGTTGAACCCTAAACGGTTTCTCCAGACCAAAGTATCCGGTAACGCTCCTGTGTAAATATTGGTATATTTAGGATTTTCAGGAGGATAAACGCTCTTCAGATAATCTAAATATTCCAAATACATGACATTGGTCACCTCGGTTTCGTCCATATAAAAAGACTGAACATGCTGTGAAGTCGGGGTATTGTTCCAGTCGTGCATAACATCATCCTGAACCTTACCTTTCGTAAACGTGCCGCCTTCAACAAAAACCAGACCTGGTGCGGTTTCTTGCTCCTTAAAATCTGTATTGTACTGGAAACCACCTTCTTTGGCATTTATTTTCCAACCTGTAGCTCTCGATACATTTTTAGAAGAACCGGACTTTTTACAGCTGGTAACCGTAAAACCTCCCGCTATAACAGCAAAAGAGAGTACAACTTTGATAAACTTTTTCTTCATAATTAGGACTTGAGTTCAAAAGAGTTTAAATTACGTTTAATACGTAATCGGCCAATTGAGTTTTGATTAATTTTAGTATCACTTTCGGCATATTAAACGACGTTTTGCACTTTATATTTTATACTCGCAAAAAAAATTTAAAACGCTTTTAACATATGTCAAGAATGACTTCTTCTTCAAGAAATATAACGGGGTATTCGGATAATTAGTATTGAAAATAGTGCTATCTTATTAAGAAAAGGTGCTAAAAATTGTTTTTGGTTCCCTTTTTAAGAAATCAAATCTTGAAATCACATTTTTATAATCCTTACTTATAAGGTGTTAAATTTGTATTCGAAAAATAATTACCTGATTATATAAGATATTTTTGAATTGCCCGTTTATGTTGTATTATGGCCAAGGTAAATTGGCTTGTTGTAGTATTATATAGTATTTGACCAAATTAAATTTTAGACTATATCAAATGAAAAAGATTTCTCTACTAATTGTTATGGCAATTAGCCTAAAAACATTTGCCCAAGAAAATGAAAGAGTAATAACGACAGCCGTGCCGTTTTTGACCATTGCTGCCGATGCAAGGTCTGCCGGTATGGGAGATATGGGCGTGGCCACTTCCACAGATGCCTTTTCGCAACAATGGAACTCGGCCAAATTTGCCTTTGCAGAACAAAAAATGGGCATAGGATTGAGCTACACTCCTTACTTGGAAAGCATTATAACCGATATTTCTCTTTTGAATGCAAGTTTTTATAACAAAATTGATGATAACAGCGCCTTTGCGTTAAGTTTACGTTATTTTACGCTAGGGGAAATAGAGCTTCGCCAATTCGCAAATGACCCAGGTACCACTGCCAAGCCCAATGAATTGGCATTAGATGGTTCGTACGCCTTAAAACTGAGCCCAACATTTTCCATGGCTGTTGGCGGTAGGTTCATACGGTCGAACTTAAAACTTCAGCAAGATGATGGTGTTGATTCAAAACCGGCAAGTTCGTTTGCCGTTGACGTATCAGGGTATTACCGTTCTCGTGAAATCGCCTACAATAGTTTTGATGGTCGATGGAGGGGCGGATTCAACTTGTCTAACCTAGGTGGGAAGATTCAATACGATGCAGGCGGACAAGAAAATTTCTTGCCTACAAATATGAAGTTGGGACTTGGCTTCGACTTTATTTTGGATCAAGATAATACTATTGGTTTAACTACGGAATTCAACAAACTATTGGTGCCTACGCCAAAAGATTTTAACGATGATGGGGTCATTAATAGTGTCGATAACGACGAATATCAACAAATAGGGTTTTTTAACGGTCTATTTAAATCATTTGGTGATGCCCCTGACGGTTTTAGTGAAGAATTAAAAGAATTTACTTGGGCCTTAGGTGCTGAATATGTGTACCAAGATGCCTTTATGGTGCGTACTGGGTACTTTAATGAAAGTGAAGAAAAAGGTTCTAGAAAGTTCTTTACTTTGGGTGCCGGTTTTAAGTTTAAGGCCGCCCAGATCGATTTATCTTATTTGTTCGCAACTTCTCAGGTTAAAAACCCATTGGAGAATACTTTGCGATTTTCACTTACCTTTAATTTAGGGGAAGAGTTCTATAACGACTAAATCTTATTAAAATATAAAGTAATATTGTAAAACCTGCATTCATGCGGGTTTTATGTTTTTAACGTAATTCCCAAAAATTGTGATGAAAAAAAGAACCATAGCCTTTGATCTTACCGTTTATGATGCCTTGGGTGAGCTTTCGGAAGAGGATTGCTCCTTAATGCAGGCTGCCGTTACGGCTCGGCACAATGCCTATGCACCGTATAGTAATTTTCATGTTGGTGCCGCTGTACTTTTAGAAAACGGCAAGACCGTTGTTGGAAACAATCAAGAAAACGCATCGTACCCTTCTGGTCTCTGTGCGGAGCGGGTAGCCGTCTTTTACGCTGGTGCCAACTTTCCCGGAGTGGCCATAAAAACGATAGCCATTAGCGCAACATCAAAGCAATACGAAGTGCAGCATCCGGCCGCTCCTTGTGGCAATTGTCGGCAATCCATATCAGAGTATGAGCTAAAACAAAATGGGCAAATCGCCTTGCTCTTAATGGGCGAATCGGGCCAGATATACAAATGTTCTTCCGTAGCCGATTTACTTCCCCTGGCTTTCGACAGTACATATTTGAAATAAGGGTATCGCTTTTTTACCTGAACTTTAGAGCTCTTATCCCTTGGAAATAAAGGCAATGCGTTTTTAAAGTACCTTTTGTTTCAATTTTTTTTATCCATTCATTTATATGTGTATTTTTGTTGTTCTGTAAAATGGTCGCACAATTCTGGTT
>JBATIN010000180.1:0-4322 GCA_049667765.1 Flavobacteriaceae bacterium | reverse complement strand
CGGCCTCTACTTTTACGCGTTGGTGGTATTCCACCACGGTGTTTGCAGTGGCTTTTTTAAACCGCCTTTCAAAAGTCCGGCGGTTTAGGGCGATTTTATCACAGAGTTCTTCCACGGTAATCTTATCCTGAAAATTTCGTTCGATATACTCTTGTGACCTCAAAATTTCTTTGTCTTTGTGCGACTTTTGTCCTGAAAAAATCATAAACGGTGACTGGCTGATACGTTCGATATCGATCATAAAACCTTTTGCAGCCATGACCGCAGTATCGCGCCCGGCATATTTTTCTATTAGATAAACGATCAGGTTGGTAAAGGAATAGGCCCCGCCGCTGGTGTAGATGCCATCCGATTCGGTAAGTATCTTATCGTCCTTGAGAATGGCATTCGGAAATTGTTCCCTAAATTCATTCGCGTATTGCCAATGGGTGGAACAATTTTTTCCATCTAACAATCCCGTAGAGGCCAAAAAGAAGGAGGCCACGCAGAGACTTACAATTTCCGCTCCTTCTTTGTATTGGTCTACTAACCAAGGAATAAAATCGGCATTGTTCTTTTTGTTTTCCTCAAAATCGCCATGGATAGCAGGAATTACAATAAGGTCGGTCTTGGCCACCCCGGAAATATGCAGATCGGGATTTACGGTGAACAGTCCCGTGGATTGCTCCGTCTGTTTTTCAAGGCCTACTAAGTGAATATCAAATAATGGTTCACGGCCTGTTCTTTTGAAAAATTCATTGACCCAGGATAGCATTTGGTGCGTTCCGCCGATATTGACGATGCTGGTATGGCCTTTGGGCACTAGGATGGATACGTGTTTCATTTATTAGTATTTACAGTATGTTTATTGAGAAAAGAGTCGATTCTTCGTTTTTGCATTAAATGATGTCTCATATGCATTTCCGAATACTGCAACCACTCAAAACTAGTTAAGAACCCCATTCCGGGGTGTTCGGATTTGCCATAAGAGGGGGTTTTGCTTATTGTTTCCCAAATTTTGTTCGTATTGATTTTCAACTTTTCCAGATCGGATCTTATTTGGTCGATACTTTTAGGTTGTTTTACATTCTCGGATATTAAAGGGTCGCCTTGAATTCTTCTATCGGCAAATGAACCGGCCTTAAATAATGCAGCGGCTACGTCGGTGGTCGGAACCGAGGCATGCGCATCGTCCAAAAGTGAGATTTCGATTTGTCCATGGTACCAAGATGTCTCGTCAATAATATGTTGATATAATTGTCCGAGCGACCAACTTTTGCTATTAGGCTTTACCGACAGTTGATGTATGGAATATGAATCCAATTCATTTATCCAAATATCTATGGTCCCTTTAAATTTTTCGATCCACATACTTTTTAATTTCTTTTTAATTGCCCGTTTAAAGCTATGATAAGGTGCTCTGGGATTTGTAATTCGATTTTCCGCTTGAAAACCAAAGTTAATCAAAGAATTTGTCGCAATCAACCCGCAGGATTGACGTAATCACACCATCTGATTTGGACAAAAGCTAAGTATATTTGGGTATATCCGGCACAATAAACCAAATAGAACAAACCCTTTAAATAATTAATGCAATGAAAACGATCTGGCTCAACCTCCCCGTCAAAGACCTTCTCAAATCGAAACAGTTCTTTCGCGACATCGGCTTTCGCGAAAATCCCATGCATAAAGATGCCCGTCATTTAGGTAGCTTTTTGATCGGGGACAACGATTTTGTCATGATGCTTTTTCCGGAAGGCGACATAAAAAATTATACCCAAAATGAAATAACGGACACCACCAAAAGCAATGAGATGCTCCTAAACATCGATGCACAATCCAAAGAGGAAGTAGACGCTTTCGCAAAAGTGGTCAAAAAAGCAGGGGGCAAGGTCTATTTTGAACCCACCGAAGTGGATGGTTGGATGTACATTCTATGCTTTACCGATCTGGACGGCCACCGGTGGAGCATGTTATATATGGAACCAGAGAAAATGCCAAAAAACTAAAAAAATAGTAGCATGGAACGAAAAGATTTTAGAGCAACGGTCAACGCCCCAAAAGAAAAAGTGTGGCAAGTGTTATGGAACGATGAAACCTACCCCAAATGGACCGCGCCTTTTGGCGAAGGCTCTCGTGCGGAGACCGATTGGAAAGAAGGCAGCAAAGTACTTTTTCTTGGTGCCGAAGGAGAGGGAATGGTTTCCCGTATTGCAAAGAACCGGCCAAATGAATTTATGTCCATCGAACATTTGGGCTTTTTAAAAGATGGCGTCGAGGATACCACGAGCGATAAAGTTAAGGAATGGAAGGGGGCTATGGAAAACTATACCCTCAAAGACGATGGTGGCAAAACAGAACTGATCGTTGAAATGGATATTGCAGAGCAGTATCTCGAATATTTTGTGAAAACTTGGCCGCTGGCTATGGGAAAAGTAAAGGAACTTTCGGAAAATAGTAGTCAGTGAACAGTAAATAATTTTTGGAATTATCGGAACCTACGAGTTATGAATAATCAATAATACACACATCATGAAAACAACAAATCCAGTAGTATGGTTCGAAATTTATGTCGAAGACCTAAAACGGGCCGTGAAATTTTACGAGACCGTGTTTCAAATTCAACTTTCCGAATTGCCGAATCCAACCACTGAGAAAATTCAGATGATGGCTTTTCCCGCCGATATGGAATCGAAGAACGCGGCATCCGGTACCTTGGTCAAGATGGAGGGTTTTAAGGCAGGTAACAATAGTACCATCGTCTATTTTGCCAGCAAGGATTGTAGTGTTGAAGCGGCACGGATTGCAGCTGCGGGAGGCAGTGTCTTTAAATCCAAGACATCCTTGGGCGATTATGGTTTTATGGTGCTCGCCAACGATACCGAGGGCAATATGTTCGGAATTCACTCCATGGCGTAAAGACAATCCGGACTTGAATATGCACATCAAAAAAGCTTAGAAAACTTAAAGTCAAATTTAGAAACTGATACACCATGAAATTTAAAACCAAAATTGTGCAAACCGGCAACAACACGGGAATCGAAGTTAGTGAGCAGCAACTTGAAAAACTCGGGGGCGGCAAGAAACCACTTGTAATAGTTACGCTGAATAACCATAGCTACCGAAGTGCGGTCGGAAAAATGGGCGGAAAGTTCATGATCAGTCTGAGTTCCGAAAATCGAAAAAAAGCCATTGTCGAAGGGGGAGATACCCTGGAGGTAACCCTTGAACTGGATACCGATCCGAGAACTGTTGAAATTCCCTTAGTTCTGCAAAAAGCTCTGGATAAAAGCAAAATCACAAAAGAGAATTTTGAAAAATTGGCGCCCAGTAAAAAGAAGGCCATCATTCTATCAGTAAATGACGCAAAAACGGAAGAAACAAGACAACGAAGAATTCAAAAAGTAATTGACACGTTAAGCTAGTTGCGCCTAAAGCGGAGGAGTGCAATATGATCAGGATTCATTCAATGGCGTAACAGGGAAACGCAGGTTTAGAACCGCCTAACCCTGTCAAATATCTGGATCCCAGGTCTTTGTGATAGTTCAAGGAACATTAAACGAAAAGATAGTCTTGAATCCCTTTTATGAACCATCCTTAAAAATCATGAATATGGTCGAAGTGTATAGCACAAATGTTGAAAACCAAAAACAGGCGGATTTTTTGTTGCGCCAAATGGGCAAAGCATTTCCTGCATATAAGATCAATTTTGATCTGGAGGATTGCGACAACATCCTTCGGGTAGAATTTCCTTTGGGGACGATTGAGGTTTTTCAGATTATTAAACTCTTGAGAGACCTCAGTTTTAAGGCTCAAGTACTTCCGGATACTCTTAAATGTTCTAAGGATTCATTACCAATGGATGTTCCAATCCATCAAACACAGAACTAAAAAATAAAAAAATGGACAAACCGAATATAGTTGATGACTATTTCAATGCACAACCCGAAAAAACGAAAAAAGCACTTTTGGAGTTAAAAGATTGTATCCTAAAGGTGGCACCCAATGCGACCGAACTTTTTAACTACATTATTCCGGCATATGCATTAACGGAAGACGGAAAAAGGGAACAGCAAATCATGATTGCGGGATATAAAAAACATGTTGGACTTTACCCGCATCCGACCACGATGGAAAAGTTCGATTCGGAATTGAATGAATACAAAAAAGGAAAGGGTTCCGTGCAATTTCCATTGGAAAAGCCCTTGCCCAAAGATCTAATACTTCGGATGATAAAATATCGAATGGAATTAGTGAACTCAAGATGAGTTTTAAATTAGCGTCAAATGATATCAGTACTAGTAACATACAAAATCAAAGGGGAATTCGTTGAGCAAAACAAA
>JBATIN010000179.1:0-14079 GCA_049667765.1 Flavobacteriaceae bacterium | reverse complement strand
GGTTCCGTATCGAAAATAGCTTCTGTCGGGTCGTCGGTCAATTCTTTTTGAAAAGCCTTGTAAATGGTCTCAGTCTCAATTTTAGACACCATTTGATCGATACCGCTCTTGATCGAATTTCTGAAGGAAAATTGGGTAGCCGGATCAAAAAAGAGCTTGATTTCCTTGGGCTCCAATTTGGAGTGTGTTGCTGGTGAACCATCTTCATCCCCGCTGAATTTTTTGAGAATTCCCTCCACATTTTGGCCAACTTTCAAATGTAGATCTTGCGAAAGGTTTTCTGGGATGACAATAGCTAGCTGATATTTGCCGGTCTGTACCAAGTTTTTTGCCTCGCCTGCATCAGCTTTTAGTACCACCTCAAAACGTTCGGAAGCTTTTAGGTTCTCTTCAATGTTTTTAGAAATTTCCCCTTGGTCTAGATCTACTAGCACGATCGGTATCTTAGTTTCCTTCAGAGTTTTGAAGGTGCCGTCTTGAATAACGGTGATGGTAATGACCAATAACAAGGGCATTATAAAAAGCGTGGCCAAGCCTCCGAAATCGCGGATCAACAGCAATAATTCTTTGTATGTAGAGGCCCAGAGTTTATGCATGGTCTCGAAGGGCTTTGCCCGTTTTTGCCAAAAATACCTCTTCTAGGTTTTTGGCTTCCTTTTGATTTGCTATCAGTTCGGCGGGTTTCCCTTGGCAGACAATGGTTCCCAAATCAATGATGGCTACACGGGTGCAGAAATGTTCGGCTTCGTTCAGGTGGTGCGAGGTGTACAAGATGGTTGTTCCGTCAGAATTCAATTGTTTTAGATAATCGATGATTACGGTTTTCGATTGTACGTCGACCCCAACGGTGGGCT
The DNA here is from genome assembly GCA_049667765.1 of Flavobacteriaceae bacterium. Taxonomy (GTDB): domain Bacteria; phylum Bacteroidota; class Bacteroidia; order Flavobacteriales; family Flavobacteriaceae; genus JBATIN01. The sequence continues at coordinate 13,225 of JBATIN010000179.1, read as the reverse complement.
CATCTAAAAATAATACTTTGGGTTTGTGAAGAATGCTCGCAATCAGGTTAACGCGCCGTTTCATTCCGCCTGAAAAGTTTGCTATTTTTTTATTTGCAAACTGCGAAAGCCCTAAGGTTTCTAGGTGTTGTTGTATGTTATTTTTTAGGTGATTTCCCGTTAGGCCGTACATGCTACCAAAATAATGGAGGTTCTCAAAAGCGGTCAACGAGGGGTAAAGTGCATATTCTTGAGGAACGATACCTATCAATTGTTTGAGTTGGGTGTTGTTTTTTTGATAGGTGAGTCCGTCAATGGAAAACGAACCCGAAGTAGGTCTGAGCAACGAGCTCAACATAGAGATTAGCGTTGTTTTACCTGCTCCGTTGGGGCCTAATAAACCAAAAATTTCCTTTTCCTGAATGGACAGATCGAGATTATATACTGAAAACTCTTCAGCGCCTTTGTATTTTTTGGAGAGTTGGGTTATTTGGATCATGTTGCCCCCTAGCCCCCGAAGGGGAATTATTTAATAGTTGCTTTCTTATTGAATACTTGATTTCACCGAATCTAATCCCCAAAAATACATTTTTCAAATATTTCTAAGGAATGATGACGTTATTCCTAATTTTGCCAAAATCCACCGATTAAATAGCCTTTTTCAACCGTTTAAAAAAAACTTCCTCGCGTTTGGCAAGGGCATCGAGCTGGTCGGCTATTTTATTGTATCCATCGCTTTCACCACTTCTGTTCTTGTAAATTCGAGAGGCATCCAAGGCAAAATCGCGCCAAGAATCACCGATTTCGGTCATCTCCTTTGAGAATTCTTTAAGGCTTTCATTGTGTAAAACATCGGAGGCCTCTTGTAAAAATGCGGCATAGATATAGCGAAAGCCTCCACCACCAGTGCCTATTTCTTCTTGCATTCGAACAATTTGGCCTAAATAGTGGTTCGCTTTTTTCGCTCCTAACTTTTTAGGCCATTTGCGAATGCTTTTTGCTACCCATCTCATGGCCTTTACCCCAACAATGGGTACTGGTGCGGTCATATCGCTACAGGTTTTTTTTATGCCCTTTACAATGGCTTTTTCAAGGGTCAAGGTTTTAGGAAACGAAATAGGGTAGTACATATGGCCTTTGGGAGCAAAGGCCCCTTTGGCAAAACGGACTTTCTCCAACTGTTTAACGGTAAGGGTGGTTACACTTTCCATAACGGGGTCACTAATCAGGTATTCGTTTTCGGTTTTGCCATAGACCACCATATTGTGGGCGTTGAAATGAAACCGGTATTCCTCGGGAAAATAGATCAGGTTATATACCCCTACCTGAAGCCCCACAGGATTGTTCTTTTGTAAGTTCTCGTCAAGTCGGGCCTTGGCCGATTTCGGGTCACTAAATTTCTCTCTTTTTATTTTGATGCCTACCCTTTTTGCGAAACGACTAAAGATAAGTCCTGGCACTACGCGGTATGTAAATACGGGGGCATAGTTCACTTTAATGAACGGCAGATAGCTGAATAGAAGTCCTGATCCAATGCCGAATACCATAGGCTCGCTGACCTCGAAACCATTATGGCGCAAAAGGTTGGACACTACCCCGTTTTCGCAGTGGGCCGATTGTTTATGGGTAAAGTCTATTTGTAGGTTATCCTTCATTGAAATTTTTTAGTTGTGCTATCGAAATCTCAAAGACATCGGCATATTTTCGAAGGGTTTTTTCGTTTAATTTTTTAAAGATCGCAGGTTTAAAATGGCGTTTTACCCGCCATTGCCACAGGCCTACATAGCTGGCCAAAATGGGCAGGTCCATTTTTGCTTTTTCCATATAGTATTCTATGGGGCTCGTCTCGTTTTTAAGTACTCGTTGCCTAGCGTTTTCAACCCGTTCCTCAATTTCTTTAATGGCATTATCAAGGGCAATACTTTTAGGTTCCCAACCAGAGCTGAGTTCGGTAACATAGGCCCCATTATCATCTACGGCATAGACCATATCTTTAATATTGGCCTTTTCAAGGGTACTTTTGTCTTGTGGTACTTCCTTTTTTTTCATCGGAGAAAAGTTAGCAAGTTACTAAGTTATTGGGTTGTTAAGTTGTGAGTGATTTTAACGCAATAACTATATAGCTTTTTCATTCCACTTCGTGGATAAGAAAATTGAAGGTACAATCTACGATTAAATCATCATTTCTAAAAGTAGAGGAAGTTACGGTGCAAACACTCATGCTGCCGGTATCGTATCTTGAGATTAGTTGGGCCTTGGTTACCAAAAGTTCATTGATCTTGGGCAACTCATGAATTTCGGCTTTCTTGATCGCGCTTATATAGCCGACCAACTTGTTGCCTTTGCCTTCTAGGTCTTCATCGTCAAAAAAACTTTGACCTACGATCGCCGTGCTTGCCTGCGCGGCATTTTCTATGAGTCCGGTTTCTGATAGATGACCCTTTGAAGTTAAAAAAATACAATCCGCAGTAATTTCAAAATGGGTCACTACCGAACTTTCATCTAAATAAGGCGTTACCGTCGCCAGTAACATAGGCTCACGGTGTGGCAAAAAATTCTTGATGTTGATATCGTATCGTGCTTTTTTCATCTATTGTGCCAATGCGGTTTTCATTTCGCTGGTGGCGACCAACGCGCCCTCGCATTCAACCTTGGCCGCTACCAGGGTTACCCCCATAATGTCGTGTAAAATATCAACCGTGGTGGTGAGTCTTTGGGCAACTGTAGGTAAATGAAAGATTTCGGCTTTTTTTATGGCCCCTATATAACCTGTTGGTGCGGGCCGGTTTAGAAGAAAATATTTGTATCCTGTATGCAATGCGACGGTCTGTGCCATATTTTCAATAAGGCCAGGTGCCGAAAAATGGTTTTCGGCCACTAGAATATTTTCTTTATGAATGGTGAAGTTCGATACAATGCTCTGTTCTGTAAACGTGGTCAAGGTATCGATCATGACGAAAGGTTTTTTCTGGGGAATCAGGGTCTGGAGGAAATCTCCGTCTGCGATTATGTTTCCAGAACCTGTCATTAGCAAACGGTCAAAAAGGCATACATATATGAAAAACGAGCACTTTCGGGTACATGAAAGAGTATGGTGTCGCCCTTTTTAAGCTTCCCTGAAGCCACCAAATCATCAAGCATCACGTAAATCGATGCCGCACCAATATTACCGACATCTTCAAGATTCAAGAACCATTTATCCCAAGGCATTTCTACCCCTTGCTCTTTCATTTCGTCATAAAGTCCCTGTTTAAAGTAGTAGGACGAAATATGTGGCAAGTAAAAGTCTACATCATCAGGACCGATATTATGCTTTTGATAAGCCCGTTTTAGGCTGTCGACCCCTTTTTTCAAGATGTTGTCCCCTAGAAGGCGGGTGTCTTGTTTCATAGCGAAGAGCGATATCTTGCCCCATTGTTCTGCAGGAAATTCGCTCCAAGGCCTTAAATGTCCGTCTTCTTCTTTGTCGCCCCCTGCATACATACAGGTTTCCATTTCATGGGCGTATGAATAACCCTCAATCCATTCTATACGTAACGGGTTTTTGCCGTTTGGCTCGCTTTCCAATAGTACCGCACCGGCACCGTCGGAGAGCATCCAGCGTAGAAATTCTTTATTAAAGGCCAAAATGGGGTTCTCTTCTAAATTTTTAAGATGCGCTACTTCGTTTTCAAAAACATCGGCTTGCATCCATGAAGAAGTGCGTTCAGAACCCGCACAGGCCGCATTTTGGGTCTGCCCAGACTTCACGGACATGAAGCCGTATTTTAAAGCGTTCATGCCAGAGCAACAGGCACCAGAGGCCGAGTTGATCTCCATGTTCCGGTTTTTAAGAAAACCGTGCACCATACTCGTATGCGAAGGCAATATTTGATCGGGGCTTGATGTGCCACAGGATAAAAGTTCAATGTCTTTTGTCGTAAAGTCTTTATCGCAAAGTGCCTCTACCGCTTTGGCGGTCAGTTGGGCGTTATTATGGGTGACCTTGCCATTTTCGTCGATGGCATAGTATCGGTTCTTTATCTTGTTATTGCGTAGCACAATCCGTCGCGCTTTCGAAGCTTTCCCGTCTATGACGCCAAGTTTCTCTTCCATTTGCTCGTTATCAACGGGCTTGTTGGGCAAAAATTTCGCAATCCTGGTAATGTAAACGTCCTTCATTAAATCTCCTTTAGCTTGACCGACGAATAGTAGGTTCTTTCCCGCTTTCGCTTAGGGGTCATGGGCAAATAAGTCAGCAAAAATACGATAAAAACTATAGGGGCTATGACCCAGATGGCAAATAACAAATAATATTTAAAGAAACCAATCCATTTAAGGCGTTCGGGTTCGCCTGGCCCTCCTTTTTTAATGATATGCTTCGCCCATTTCGAAAAAAGTACGTTTCCGCGTTCATCGGTGCGCACAAGAAACGGATTGACCCGTACTGCACCTAAATCTAACAAGTTAGACTGTAAATCGCCGAAGTCATTTTTTAACAGGGCACTTTTTATCGGTGGACCAAATTTAGATGCCTCCTCAATATCTTTATCAGAAACCCCAGGCTTTGGAAAAATGCCCATGAACTTGGTTTTTTTGCCTGACATCATCCAATGTTGAATGGTGATTACACTGATGTGGTTGATATGCCGGTCTACAAGGGCGATATGGCCCACAAGATTCGCTTCTGCCGATACCAAGAGTTTTTTCATTTTTTCCTGTGCCTGGATCCACATATTTCGGCAAGCTACGATAGTAAGAACGGGAGTGTCTTTCAAAAGCCGTTTGGCAAACTGAGATTTTAGAAATGAATTTACGGGGATGGAAGGCGTTAAATACCAAACTTGATACCCTAAAATGACGAGGTCATATTTTTTATCGAGTACTTTTTGCCCGGGAGGTTGTATGTCTTGAGGAAGCTGAAGAAAACTTTCGGGAAACGTATCATAGAACTTTTCTGGATTCCAAGGAAACTCGTATTCGGGTATGGGTTCAATAACATATTGCGAAATATTGATGTTCTCCCCTTTAAGGCTTTTGGCCAAATTATCTATTATCGTGGTGAGCTGTCCCGTTTGCGAGTAGTGGATGATTAGTATTTCTTTCATGAGATCAATCGTAAAGCCTCTCGTTTACTTAGGTTACTTAAATCAGTTTTGTTCACGAATTCTTCGACCCAATTGGGGTCGGTTCGGCTGTATTCCCGCAGTATCCAACCAATTGCCTTGTTTATAAAGAATTCTTTGCTATGTAATAACTTGGTAATTGTAACGCCCAATATATCGGGGTCGAGTTCATTTTTGTACTTCAATTGAAATAACAGGGCAGAACGTTTCAGCCAAATATGGTCGGAATTTAACCACTTTTCAACATAAGCGGCAATTTGTTCAGGGTATTTTTTAAAATAAGCACCGATCAATTTGGTGGCTATAAAATCTACAGTATCCCACCAAGACTTATGGCACACCATAAATTCATATAGATCAATGTCTTTCTTTTCAAGTTCCTTGACGTATTTAAACGCCAATTCTTGGGCAAAGTAGTGATATTCCCGTTGTGGTCGATTCATGCACTGTTGTACAAGTTGGCTCAAATCTTTTTTTGGCAGGGGAAATTGGGCAATAAGAAAAGGGCGCTGAATCTCTCGTCTTACAGTGGTCGTTAGGCCATAGAATTCAAATTGGCCACGTAAATAGGCCTTTTGCTGCAACGCAATTTTGGCGTTCGCATTTTTTATGAATTCATTTTCCAATGCGCCTATGAATGTTGTCATTGATTGTATTTCTCGGCTTAAATTTTTCTAAGCTTTGTTTTTTTTGGCCCTGTCTTGCCAAAAATCATAATAGTTAAACCATTGTAAAGGATATTTTTTCAAGATCCATTCCATGCTTTCTGTGTATTCTTTTAATAGACTTTGGGCGTTTCTAGACTTGAAGAACGCGGTTCTGGCATAAAGGTCATAATGCCTGCTAGTCGCTTTCATGAAATATACGAACAATACGGGCATGTTAAGACGCGAAGCTAATAAATAGGGCCCAAGAGGAAAATTGGCTTCTTCGCCCATAAATTTCTCGGAAATGGTTTTGGTGCCGGGCAAGTACCGGTCACCCGTAAAAACGACCAACCCTCCCTCATCTATAGCCTTGTGTATTTCGAAAATATGCGACATATCTTCTTTGACCACGATGAACTTCAAGTGCGATTTTACGGAAATTCGATCCATATAGTCTTTAATGTTCTGATGTTCGGCATGGGTGGTGACCATGCTGATCTTGGAGATGGAGTAGCGGTCTTCTAAAAAGTAATGTGAAATTTCAAAATTGCCCACGTGGCCACTGATCAAAATTCCTCCTTGGTTTTTATTGAGTAGATTGTCGATGTGTTCTATGCCGTCATGCGTAAAAGTAAACTTATCGCGAAGTCCTATTGAGATGGCAATCTTATCGGTAAGGGTCTGGCCGAAAGTGTAGTAACTTTTATAGATGTTCAAAAGACTTTTGCCTATCGAAAAACCATGTCTTTTCCTAAAGTAGGTATAGGTATCACGGTTGCTTTTTGGCGAGAACAGCACATAATAGCAAATGACCACGCGTAATAGTAGGTATGCCGCAGTTATTCCGAAATTTTTTAGGAAGAATATGTAGATTTTATAGCCTAAAAGCGTACCTCTCGATTTACCTTCCCATTCAGTAGCCATGTATCGGGTTTTGTTGCAAGCTTAACCTAGCTTTCTCTCGATAAGGTCATAAAAATTCTTTAGTGTATGCACATTAACGAAATCTTCGCCCACTAATTTAATGCCAAAATTACTTTCAACGGCCACCACCAAGTCTACAAAGTCTAAACTATCCAGGTCTAAGGCATCTTTTAAGTGTGCTTCGGGCACCAAAGCGTCTTCCTCAACTTCGAACTCATCGATCAGAAAGGCATCGATTTTCTCAATAATAACTTCCTTTGTCATTATCATTTTTCGCTAACGTTTTTTATTATCAAAGCGGAATTGGTTCCGCCGAAACCGAATGAATTGGACAAAAATACGTCAATTTTTTTATTTAGGGTTTTCTTAACAAGGTTTAATTTGCTGGAGTCTTCGTCAGTGTTTTCTAGGTTTATATTGGGTGCGATGAACGAATGCTGCATCATCAACATAGAATAGATAACTTCACTGGCGCCGGCCATCCAGCATTCATGGCCTGTCATTGATTTTGTAGAGCTTACATATGGATTGCTTTTGCCGAAAACTTCAAAAATTGCTTTGGCCTCATTGGCGTCGCCCACAGGAGTAGAGGTGGCATGTGCGTTTACATAGTCGATAGCGGCCGCTTCTAAACCTGCATCTTCCAGGGCTCTTAACATGGCGCGCGAAGGGCCCTCAACATTGGGTGTTGAAATATGGTCGCCGTTTGAGGAGAAACCGTATCCAACGATTTCCCCTAAGATAGTAGCCCCTCTTTTTAGTGCCGATTCGTAGGTTTCTACCACCAAAGTGGCACCTCCGCCGCTGGGCACGAGGCCATTTCTATCTCTGTCAAAGGGTCTTGAGGCTTGTTCGGGATGTTCGGTATTCATGGCAAAAACGCCGAGGCCATCAAAACTGCCCATGGCCAAGGTATTGATTTCTTGTGCGCCTCCTGCGATGATAAAGTCTTGAAGGCCGCTCTTTATTAAATGGTAAGCCAGTCCTATGGAATGTGAACCACTTGCGCATGCCGCGCTAATAGTCAAATTAATGCCGCGCAGTTTAAAAATAGTCGAAAGGTTCATGGTAACCGTAGAGTTCATTGCCTTGAAGATTGCTCCCGAACCTACTAAGGTGGTATCGCCTTTTTCGCGCATGATATCAACCGCTTCTACCGTAGATTTTGCTGTACTGTCGTTGCCATAAATAATTCCGACTTCGTTTTGCTCTAAAAAGGCCTGGTCAATTTTGGCGTTTTGTAGGGCTTCAAGGGTGGCGATATAGCCATATTGGGCTTCTTCGCCCATACTAATACGTTGTCTTCTCGATAAAAGGGACTTTAAATCAGGTTCATCGACCCAACCGGTAATGGGGGAGCGAAAACCAAAATCTGCACGTGCTTGATCAAAGACGATACCCGATTTACCTTCATACAACGATTTCTTGACTTCGTCAAGATTCTTGCCGATGCACGAATAAATGCCCATGCCCGTTATTACTACTCTCCTCATTCTGTCTATGTAGCTATTGGTATGCGTGCCTAAAATAATAAAGTTTTAAGAATAAATGCCCCCGTTTATGTTAATTACTTCGCCCGTGATATAGCCTGACTTTTTGGAGGCCAAAAAGGAGACTACATGTGCTACTTCTTCGGCGGTGCCAAATCGATTGGCAGGAATCATCTTTTTCAATTCCTGTTCATTAAGTTCTTCGGTCATATCGGTTTTGATAAAGCCTGGTGCTACGGCGTTTACAGTGATGTTCCGTTTTGCGATTTCTTGTGCAAGCGCTTTGGTTGCTCCAATTACCGCACCTTTGGCCGCAGAATAATTGGTTTGCCCAGGGGTACCCTTTAGGCCCGAAACCGAGACCATATTAATGATACGCCCGTATTTGTTGACCAATAATTTTTGGATCAAGGTGTTAGTGACGTTGAAAAAGCCATTAAGACTAGTGTCGATTACGGAAGACCAGTCTTCAGGGGGCATCCACATAAAAAGACCGTCTTTGGTAATGCCTGCGTTATTGATAATAACCTCAATAATAGCATTTTTATGGGTTTCGTGCCAGGTCTCGAAAACGGATTTTACCCCTTCCAAATCGGCAACATTGAACTGTAGTAGTTCACCTGAGGCACCTTCGGCCTGTATTAATTTCAAGGTTTCTTCCGCGGCCTCTTTATTGCCGTTATAATTGATAAGAATGTGGTAATCTAGGTCTTTTGCCAATTGTACGCAGACCGCCCTGCCGATACCGCGAGATCCACCGGTAACCAAAGCATATTTTGTCTTCTCTTTTTTCTCCCCCATGGTATTTAATGCTTAATGAGACCGAAATGCGGTTTACAGTTACTTTTTGTAATGTAATGTTTTGCCTTAAAGCGATTGTTTTTAAGGTTGGCTCGAATTTATTTTGCGCTCGTGAATGGCTCGGCATTCTCGAACCACTTATCGCCCAACAATTTGCCGTTTTTATCAATAAATCCCCATCCTTTTTTTGATTTTACCCTAGCGAATTCACCTATAAAACCTTTATCATCGCGGCCTGCGATAAAAGCTAGTCCGGCCGTAATATCATACTCCATCGGAATGACCAGTTTACCTGAAGTATCAATAAATCCCCATTGTTTATCTTTTACGGGCGCCAGGCCATTTTCGGCAAAAACCTCGGCATCCTTGTATTGAGGTTCTATGACCATTTCGCCTTTTTCATTGATATAGCCCCAAGTTTTTCCGCTTGAAACGGGTGCTAGTCCTTTGGAAAAAGCCCTGGTCTTGTCGAATTGAGGCTCAATGACCCATTTTCCGTTGCTATCCACGAAACCTATTTTTTTGTTGCTTCTGGCATATGTTAAGGGCGAATTTTCATAAAAGCCCCATACCTTGTCCGCACCATCTATTATGTTGAACGTGCCGTTGTGTACTATACCAAAGGCACCGTTTTTTTTAGCTTCTACACCTTGTGGTTTAAATTCATCACCGATTTCTTCGTATTCAATGGGGATAACGACCTTGCCCTTGTTGTCGATCATGCCCCAGAGCTCGCCTTGCCGCACTTTGGCATGCTGGTACTTGAACTTTTTGATCTCATCATAGGTCGGTTCCAAAACCAAGTTGCCATCGGTTCCTAGAAGACCTATTTTTTCATTTTGCCTGAAAAGCGCGACACCATCTTCAAAGTCATAATATTTGTCAGAGGAAGGTACGGTCAAGGTCTTTCCTGAAGTATCAATGTAGCTCCATTGGTCTTCTTTTAGCACTAAGGCCAAACCTGAATCGAAGTATTTTACTTTATCGTACTGTGGTTCAATGGCCCATTTTCCCGAGGCATCGATAAAGCCCCATTTTTTATCTTGTTCGGCAGCGGCCAACCCGTTTGAAAAGACCTTGGCATCGTCAAATTTCGGATCAATAACATAGGTGGCGTTTTTATCGATGTAGCCGAATTTACCGCCTTCGCGTACCAAAGCGAGTTCTTGGGCTTTTATTGAAAAAACAAATAGAAAAAGGGCCAGAAGTGTAACTGAATTTGTTTTCATGATTTTTTATTTTGATGGTTTATAATATAGTTCTTTACTGCATTGACAAAAGGATACATTATAAGATCCTCTTTAAAGGGGGGGACTATTTTACGAACCGCATCGTACATGGCCTTGGTCTTCGATGAAACCTTATCTTGAACATTTAAGTATTCAATGGCCTGCACTACGGTAATCATTTCTATGGCAATGACCTCATATGCATTTTCGATTACTTTTTTGGTAATCAAGGCGGCATTGGTGCCCATGCTTACAATGTCTTGGTTGTCGTTATTGTTAGGGATGCTGTGCACGTACATAGGGTTGCTCAGCATCTGGTTTTCGGCTGTGGTGGAAGTCGCGGTAAACTGTACGCCCTGCATGCCAAAGTTTAGGCCTAGCGTGCCTAAATTAACAAAAGGCGGCAGAATATCATTCAATTTAGAATTCAATAAATAATTCAATTGCCTTTCGGCGAGCATGCTCATTTTGGCCACCACGATTTTGAGCTTGTCCATTTCAAGGGAAACATAATCGCCGTGGAAGTTGCCGCCGTGATATACATTTTTCCTTGCGACATCTACAATTGGGTTGTCGTTGGCCGAGTTCACTTCTTCGATCAAAATGCGTTCGACTTCGTTTAAGGTATCGAGAATTGGCCCTAAGATTTGTGGTACACAACGAATGGAATAATACTCTTGTACTTTTTCTTCAAAGACATATACGCCCCCGTTAGTGTCGGTATATAAATGGTGTTCGCGCTTGCGGGTAAGGCTGCTGTCTTTTAAATGGCTTCGCATCGACCGTGCAATCTCACGTTGGCCCTTATGTTTTTTTGTGAGGTTAAGTGCTTCTGATAAATGGTCGTCATAGGCCTGTACTATTTCGTTTATGGCAGAAGAGCAGGCAATCATCCACTCCAACAAGCGACGTGTGTAAATAGTATTCACTACTCCAATGCCTGTCATTACCGAGGTACCGTTGATCAGACCAAGGCCTTCCCTAAGTTCCACCTTTATGGGCTGTATTTTTTCGATTTTGAATACTTCCGGCGTTGGTCTTCTTTCTCCTTTATAGAATACTTCCCCCTCGCCGATCAACACCAAGGCAAGATGAGCCAATTGTACCAGATCCCCACTAGCGCCGACCCCACCATGTTCATAGATTAAAGGGGTAATGTCTTTGTTGATCAGCTGGGCCATGGTTTCGATTACCGAACCATGTACCCCAGAATTACCCAAACTAAGGGTATTTAAACGGGCCAACATAGCGGCTTTAACATATTGAGGTGGAATGGGATTGCCCGACCCCGAGGCATGGCTGCGAATGAGGTTGTATTGAAGTTTTATGGTTTCAGAGTCTTTGATCTTATACTGAGCCATAGGCCCAAACCCTGTATTCACGCCATAAATGACCTTGTTTTTTGAAAACTGCTTTAAAAATTCGAAGCTTTCATGAACTTTGTCCATTACTTTTTCGTCGATGGTAATGGACTGTCCTTCAAAAATTGTATCGTAAAATTCCTGTATTCCTAATTTACCCTTAATTTCTGGCATCTGCGGTCTGTTGAATCTTGAGAAGCGAAAACGACTTCCTTTTACTAATCCTTTATAATTGGGGGCTAAAAATAGGGATTTTGAGGCTCAAATTTATAATAAATAGCCAAGGAATATCTTATTTTTACTTCGTAATTGGCCAAGATGTAGATTTTTGTCTGGTAAAATTCAAAGATTTTGCACTAGGTGAATTACTGTCGTTATTAAAAACCGAGCAATGAAAAATGAAAATGTAGATGTGCTTATCATCGGTGCAGGCCCATCAGGAGCCGTTTCTGCCGCCTATCTCCACAAACAGGGCTTGAAAATTAAAGTGGTGGAAAAAAGTAAATTCCCCCGATTCGTAATTGGCGAAAGTCTGTTGCCCCGTTGCATGGACCATTTTGAGGAAGTGGGCCTGTTGGATGCGCTAAAAGCAAAGAATTTTGAGGTAAAGGCAGGGGCGCGGTTTATGCGAGGCGATAAGATATGCAATTTCGATTTTAGTAAAAAGCATACCGAAGGTTGGAACTGGACCTGGCAAGTGCCCAGGGCAGATTTTGATAAGACCTTGACAGACACCCTTACAGAAAGAGGTGTTGACATCGCTTTTGAACAAGAGGTGGTTGCCGTGGAATTCAAGGGCAGAGACTCCTTAACTACGATTAAGGATGCCGAGGGAAATCGTAGCACGGTATCGGCAAAGTTTATTGTTGATTCAAGTGGCCATGGTAGGGTATTGCCACGCTTGTTGGACCTAGATAAACCCTCTGAAATACCTAAACACTCGTCAATATTTACACACGTAAAAGATGTAAAACGGCCAGAAGGTCGTGAAGGCACCATAATTACTTTTGATATTGTAAGTAAGGCGACCTGGTTTTGGGTCATTCCCTTTTCAAATGGCTATACCAGTATCGGTTATGTTGGCCCCACCGAATATTTGGAATCTTTTGAAGGCGATAATACCAAAAAATTGCAGGAAATGATGAAACTGTCAAAGTACTATTTTGACCGTTTTGACGGGGTAACCTATGAATTTGAGCCCATAATGATAAAGAATATCGCAAAATCGGTGAAGAAGTTATATGGGGATGGCTTTGTGTTGACTGGTAACAGTGCTGAGTTCTTAGATCCTGTATTTTCATCTGGCGTGACCTTTGCCACCGAATCTTCCTTGGTCGCCGCTAAATTGATCACCAAACAATTGAAAGGTGAAACGGTAGATTGGGAGACCGATTATGCTGATCACATGAAAGAAGGGGTCAACGTTTTTTCCACCTATGTAAAAGAATGGTATACCGGTAATCTACAGACCATCTTTTTCGATAGTAACGATAACCCTGTGATCAAAGCACAGATTTGTGCCGTTTTGGCGGGTTATGTCTGGGATCAGACAAACCCATTTGTTAAGAACCATCATCGCTTGGTCAAGACCGTGGCACGTATCGCCGAAATGGAGAAAGAGGGTGGTTAAAAAATATAATCGCGAACTTTTTTGCTAAAAGGAAAAAAACGTGGCAATCTGTTTTACAG
>JBATIN010000178.1:0-5230 GCA_049667765.1 Flavobacteriaceae bacterium | reverse complement strand
TTAATATTTTGTAGTTGATCTCATATTTTTTGGCAAAGTCGGCGAAGCTCAGAACAGGTTCAGCTACCTCAACGGTAAAGGTCGGTACTGCTTGGTACATATCCTCTTTCTGAATATCGAAACCATACTTATTAGGGTTGGATAGAATTTCTTTGATCGCCATAATACGAAACACATATCGACCGGTTTCTTCACCCAATAAAAGATCGTAATAGGTATCGGCCTTTTGAATTCCCATAAATTTATCAATAGATCCTGTGCCCGTGTTATAGGTTGCCGCAGCCAATGTCCAACTGCCATATTTTTCTTTATAGGTCTTTAAGTATTTACAGGCAACTTCGGTCGCTTTTTCAATATGATAACGCTCATCGATATTATCGTTGATCTCGAGGCCGTACTCTTTACCGGTCGCCTTCATAATTTGCCAGAATCCTGTGGCACCGGCCGGAGATACTACGTTTTGCAATCCACTTTCGGCAACTGCCAGATACTTAAAATCGTCTGGAATGCCATTTTTCGCCAATATAGGTTCAATGATTGGAAAATATTTGTTTGCCCTTTTCATCAACAACACTGCGTTAGATTGCCAATAGGTATTCACCAAGAATTCACGGTCTACCCGCTCCATTACTTCCGGATCTTCTTGTGGTACCTTTTCCCCTGCAAAGTTTAAATTTTCAGGAATTTCAATAGCGGAAATTCGATAGCCTTGCGACCCCCTAGTTTCAAGGTCATTTTCGGCCACATCATTGGCATCTTCCGATGTAGACTCACGCTGTACAGCAAACACCAAGGTACTTACCACAAAAAACACTCCTAAGAGCATCAAAATATTTTTCAAAATTTTCATAACATCAAATTTAGTTCCTTTTCAAAGGTAGTATTACAACTCACTTATTCCAAAATAATTGTGGGAAGGTGTTCATTAAACCATTTTGCCCGATGAATGATCATGGTATGGGTGCCATTTGGTACCGAAATGCAATTTTCTATGTAACCAATAGGAAAAACAGCATCTTTTTCAACATGTATATGTACCAAACCTTCAGGACAATAGGTTTGTTTCCAATTTACGATCTTGTCGATAGACCAATCCAAATAATACTTGTCACGGATGGAAAGGTACTCTTCATAAAGTGCTAAACGTTTAGTAACCGTTTCGCCAAAGGCATATTTAGTTAGTAGTTCTACATTATTTACCAAACCTGTTGGCAATAGCTTATGGGCCTTGGTGTATTTTGCAAATATCATTCTTTTTGGCAGTTCGGTTTCGTGTTTCACACTCGATACGATCACCACCTTTTTTATCGGCAAAAACTTGGCCATTTCCTGCACCAAAATACCGCCAAACGAAACCCCGATCAACACCGGGTTTTCATGCCGTATGTTCTTCACCATGGCTTTGGCGTATGCCTCGAGCGTCATTTCTTGCTCTGGTACGAACCATTCAAGCAGATGCTGTTCAAAATTTTCGGAAGGAAGGTCTATGTATTTAAAAATAGAAGAGTTGGCCGCCATTCCTGGCATTAAGTAAACGTGTGTCCTTTTATCGATCATCTAGGGGAAGCTAGTTATTTTCTTAGGAAAATTCTTTTATTTTTCTTACTTTTGTTCCAGTTGCAGAAATTACCCATAAATTTTTGCCTTATCATACAAAAGTAGAGAATTACGATCAGGGAACATCGTAATTTTTTTGTCTAAGACCAATTTTAAAATCAAACTATATGAATGAAGTAGAAATTAAGGACAACAGTTTCTTGCGCCAATTTGAAGCTAGGGTCGATGGACATTTGGCTAAAATTGAATATTCGTCGCAAGAGCGCAAAGTATTCTTGACCAAGTTGGTCATTCCTGAAGAAATTACCCAAGTAGGTTTTAAAGAGGATTTTATTAAATCAGTGTTGCATGTCATTCAAGAGAACAACCAAAGAGTCGTTCCGACAAGCCCTCAAATTGCAGGTTTTTTACGTAAGAACAGACAGTACAAAGAAATGTTGCCCGTGGGTATACGGATCTAACCGAACCCTAAGAAAAATTACAATCCCGTTTCGGATACCCTTCCAAACGGGATTTTTTATAGCCCTATCCTACTTTCTGCAAATGCGAACCGCACCAAACCATCCGCATCGATTTGCGTTAATTCTATTTCATGTAGGGTATTCACCAATGCAGGGTCCCAAGGCGCCTTAACCTTTACGTAGTTTTCGGTAAAGCCTTGAATATATCCTTCTTTATTTTCCCCTTCAAACAAAACCGTTCTTGTTGTACCTAACTGGCTCTCGTAGAAAGCCCTTCTTTTTTTTACCGATAGCCCTCGAAGCATTTTACTGCGCTTGTTACGTATATTCTTGGGTACAGGGTCTTTCATTGTGGCAGCCGCGGTATTGTCACGCTCGGAATAGGTGAAGACGTGTAAATACGAAATATCAAGTTCGTTTAGTAAATGATACGTCTCTAGAAAATATTCGTCGGTCTCCCCCGGAAAGCCAACAATCACATCGACCCCGATACAGGCATGGGGCATGGTCTCTTTAATACGATGTACACGATCTAGGTATAAATCGCTCATGTATCTACGTCGCATCAATTTTAAGAGTTCATCATTGCCGCTCTGTAACGGAATATGAAAATGTGGTACAAAAGAGTTACTCTGGGCCACAAAATCGATCGTCTCATTCTTTAAGAGATTCGGTTCTATGGATGAGATGCGCAATCTATGGATGCCTTCAACTTGATCTAAAGCCTTTACCAAATCGAGAAAGGTGTGCTCATGTTTTTTATTCCCGAATTCCCCTTTGCCGTAATCCCCGATATTGACCCCTGTTAACACAATTTCCTTAATGCCTTGAGCCGATATTTCAGCGGCATTTTTCAATACGTTTTCCAGGGTATCGCTTCGTGAAATTCCTCTGGCCAATGGGATCGTGCAATAGGTACATTTATAATCACAACCATCCTGTACCTTCAAAAAAGCCCTTGTTCGGTCTCCGATAGCATAGCTACCCACATAAAAATCCGCATCTTCAATCTCACATGAGTGCACTTCGCCATGGTCATTCTTGGTAAGGTCATTGATATAATCTGTAATCTTAAATTTTTCGGTAGCGCCCAAAACTAGGTCTACTCCGTCTACTGCTGCCAGTTCTTCCGGTTTCAATTGCGCATAGCATCCAATGGCGGCTACAAAGGCAGCAGGATTCGCTTTCTGAGCTTGTTTTACAATGGTCTTAAAGCGTTTATCTGCATTATCGGTTACCGAACATGTATTGATAACGTACATATCGGCAACTTCCGAAAAGTCGACACGGTCAAAACCCTCATCTAAAAAATCCCGCGCTATGGTAGAGGTTTCCGAGAAGTTAAGTTTACAGCCTAAAGTATAAAATGCGACTTTCTTTTTCATTAGGAATTAAAAAAATAGGACTGCAAATATAGTCACAAATTGTCGGTTTAAAGTTTTGAAAATAGTGTCGTTTCGAAAAGCGCATGGCGTGAAGCGCAAAGCACATTGCACCTCTTTTTTCAAACATCTACTGGTTTTCAGGTATTTACTGGTTTAGTATATTTCAATACATTTATCCTGAATAATCAACCTGTCCATATATGAACCAACGCGAACACCTATGAGAACGAACTATATTACGAGAAAAACGAGGGTTTTAATCTGTTTACTTATCACGAGCTCTATAATGGCCCTAGGTCAAGAAACAGGCCTTGCAGCCAAAGTGAAAGAGATACAACTCTCAACCCCTGCCGATGTAACGGGTATAAAATTGAGCTTTAAGCAAGAGGTGATCAGTACTTCATCAGGGTATTTGGAATGCCATATTACGGAAATAAACGACAAGGGAAACTCCGTAGAACGAATATTCTCTTTCGGCCTATCCGATATTAATGAAAATTCAATTCGATCCTTTACCGATGGGGCCCTGATCCTTGTTGAATTCCGTACCAAGGCAAATCAAAAATTGATAAAAAGATCGCTTGACAATGGCAACAAGATAGATTATGTAGGTGATTTTGTTATGTATGCCCGAAATGCCGAAAACGGGCGCAGCCTTAAAAAAGCCTTTGAAGACGCTATACCCGTTGCAGAAGAAGTAGAGCGCAGAGGACTAAACCTAAATAGCTATGAAGACCATTTACAATGGCTTGAAGAACATATTTCGAATGTCGCTCTTCCGAAAGAAGAAATTGGCCAAAAGTTGACCGCGGAAAGGTCAAGACCTGGAGCCGTGGTGCTGGAACGGATTCGCGGACCAAAGAACGAGAAATTCGCGTTCAATCTTTCGCAACTGAACCCATCGACGATTCGATACGATGTATCAGGAGCGCTTTTTTCAATAGATGTAGCCTTAAAGAACAATGTTCGCGGCGTAAAGTTCACCTACCAAGATGTGCCAAAAGACTTTGTTGATCGTGTGACGTTTTACGCTTCTTCCATGGCCAACGGTAAAAAAATTCAAACCGTACTAAAAAGTCTTGCACCGCTGGCCGAGCAATATGTTGAACGCGCCGAACCCCAATTCAGTGCTATTACCCAATCGACAGATTACTTAAATGAACATATAGCACAAGTCGCCCTAGCAGAGAGCTCCATAAGCCAAAAAATAGTGCTAGAAGATAATGTTGCCACGATTTCTACCACCCAACCGACCCCAAAAAGAACCCTGGAACACGAATATATTTTCGACATCACCGATATCAACGCACGAGGCATTAATTATCGTAATGACGGTGCCATGCTGTTTTTAGAACTACATACCAATAACGGGCAGCCGCTGATCAGACATATTGAAAACGGCGAGGCAAGAAATTTCATGAAATACATTAGGATATATTTCGACAGTATGGATGAGGCCCGAATCGCAAAAAATGCCTTCTCGTACTTGATAGATAAAAACGACGCTAAACAACGGGTAAAAAGCAACGTATCTGACCTTGCCTTTTATGACGGTCTGGAAGAATTAAAAAATACGATACGATCGGTAGATGCCGGTGAAATCCAATATAATCAAAGTATTGATTTGTTGAACAGGGCCATGAGTGCCATCACCTTTACCAAAGTAATTTCAGAACCTAAGAAAAGTGCAGAATTCACTTTTGAGTTCAGTACCCGTGACATAAATAGAAACAATATACGAATGGAAGTTTCAGGCAATCGGGTATGGGTCGTGTTATCCACACAAAGTGCTCAGAAGTCTATAAAATTGTTCAGAAATGGCGAAGT
>JBATIN010000177.1:0-10777 GCA_049667765.1 Flavobacteriaceae bacterium | reverse complement strand
GAATAAAACCTATAATTGGCGAACCGATGCTGCGATAGCACCAGGGGGTTATTTTGATGATCTGGCAAGTCACGGCCTAGATCTATTTATTTTCCTGTTGGGCGATATAGAAAAGGCGCAGGGCCTGGCCTTGAACCAACAGGAATTATATTCTGCAAAAGATGCCATTACCGGAAATTGGCTTCATAAAAATGGTATAACCGGTCAAGGTACTTGGAATTTTGGATGTGATGATAGAGAAGACCGGGTAGAAATTTATGGATCTATGGGGAAAATTAGTTTTTCCATCTTTAATGAAGAAGATATTGTTTTAACCAATGAAAAAGGCGATTTAAGGTGCTTTGTTGAACACCCGAAACATGTTCAAAAGTTTCATGTGGAAGGTATGGGAGATTATTTTTTTAAAGGAAAACCACATCCATCAACGGGCAAAACCGCATTGCGTACCAGTTGGGTCATGGACAGAATATTGGGCAATAGCTAAGCTCTTCTTAAAATTGAAATAGTAAATAATTTGGGCGGTCCTTTTTTGTATCTTGGATTACAATTCCCAAATTATGAAAAACATACCCACTTTTGGTAGTAGACTTCGCAACAACATTGTAGTTGTGCCAGAAGTGATTCAAGAATGCTCGGGCATACGTGTTTTTGGTCAATTGATTAAGTCATTTTTGTTCAGTACCGATGTTGCCATTATTAGAAACACGAATGCCAATGCCATTATTGCCGTTTACCCGTTTACCCCTCAGCCCACCATTTCTAATGCCCTAATATTGGCTGCCGATAAACCTATTTTTTGTGGCGTAGGTGGCGGAATTACCACAGGTGAAAGATCTGTTGAGCTGGCCATTCATGCCGAGTTTCAAGGTGCTTTGGGGGTCGTGCTGAATAAACCGACCCATAATGATCTCATTCAGCGGTTAAAAGAGAAAATTGACATACCCGTAACGATTACCATCGTTTCTGAAAAAGATGACATTAAGGGAAGAATCAAGTCCGGGATAGATATTTTTAATGTTTCAGGCGCCGATAAAACGAGTGATATCATAAAACGAATTCGAGATATTGATGATAAGGTGGCCATCATTGCAACGGGTGGAAAATCAGAAGTAACGATAACAAAGGCCATTGAGGCAGGGGCAAATGCCATTTCCTACACCCCACCGACTACAGGTGAACTTTTTAAAGGCATTATGGAAGCCTATCGCAATGAATAAGTTAAGCTTTTAGTTGGAAATAATGACCACGTTTCCACTAGCGATAGCTCTATATTCCAACATATCATAATACCGTTTACCATCTTCTGGTCGGTTCAATAACTGACCAGTATAAAGGCTATACTCGTAATCTTCGCATGAACAAACGGCATTTAGCCCGTCGATGACCATGGTTGAACAATCGCTCGGGGCATGGTTGGGGCAACTGGCCTCGAAAACCCTAAACTGATCAAAACCCGTGTTGATAACAAATGCGCCGCGAGTACCCACCGATAGGTTGTCTACATAAACAGGACTTCCAGGGTTGGTCAGCGGGCTATAGAGGGGCAGGTTTGTATTGAGGTCGAAGCGAAAACCGATTTCCTGTAAATACGGATTCCGATTGGTTCCTTCCTTACTGCATGAAAATATAAAAACTACCAAAAATAGGTACGAAATTCGCTTCATCAGGGGTTCTCTTTTAAGATTTACTTGGGCAAAATTGGGTAAAAAATATGTATATTTGCGTTAAATCCTCTCTAAATAAACCATGTTTTCTTGGTTCATATGGGGGATTTTCCTATTTATAAAACGAGGAAGATATGAGTAACGTATCCTATTACACGGTCGAGGGCCTAAAAAAATTAAAAGATGAGCTGAATCAGCTACGCGATATTGAACGCCCCAAGGCATCACAGGCTATTGCCGATGCACGTGATAAAGGTGACCTTTCGGAAAATGCCGAGTATGATGCCGCCAAAGAAGCACAAGGGTTACTTGAGTTAAAAATAGCAAAGATGGAGGAAATTTTGGCTAATGCCCGCCTAATTGACGAATCGCAACTCGACACCTCAAAAGTTCTGGTGCTTTCTACCGTAAAACTAAAGAATCACAACAATGGAATGGTCATGAAATATACTTTGGTGGCCGAAAGTGAGGCCGACCTAAAAACCAGCAAAATATCGGTTAGTTCGCCAATTGGCAAAGGATTGTTAGGTAAAAAAGTGGGCGATGTTGCAGAAATTACCGTACCCAATGGAACCTTGAAGTTTGAGATCTTAGAGATTACAAGAGCATAAAATCGATTTAATCTTTATATTTAATCCTATCATCACAATTGATAGGATTTTTAGTTTTAATAGGAAACCCGACTATGGCATCTATATTCACAAAAATCATCAACGGAGAGATACCTTGTTACAAAATAGCCGAAGATGAAGATTTCTTTGCTTTTTTGGATATCAACCCGAATTCGAAAGGGCACACTTTATGCATTCCTAAAAAAGAGGTCGATAAGCTCATGGACCTTGATGAAGCCACTTATATGGGTTTAATGGCCTTTTCTAGAAAAATAGGAAAAGCGATAGAGAGCGCTATTGATTGCGATCGAGTTGGTATAACGGTCATTGGGCTAGAAGTGCCTCATGTACATGTACACTTGATTCCGCTACACTCCATGAAAGATGCATCCTTTCAAAACAAAGTATCGCTTAGCAAAGAAGAATTCATACAGATTGCCGAGCGCATACGATCTAAAATTGAATGATTCCTTCAAGAAAGAGATAAACGCCTGCTGCTATTAGCACTATAAGTAGTAAAACCAATATATAGAACAATTTAGTAAAGCGGATGGCCGTTTTTTCAGGCTTCACCATTTTTTGGTAGTAGCCGAAAATTCTTTCGATATCATCTGTCCACGTTATGGGGTAAATATCAGAACCACATTTGTTGCACCTGATCTGATTACTGACTTCACCGGTGACACGGTGAAAAAGTTTGCCGTAAATGTGTTTTTGATAAAACGTAAGTTTTAGGTCTTGGTTAAAACATTCGGGACAATTGTTGGTCAAGTCCGCTTCTTTTATGACCTCTAATTTTTCCTTTGACATGGTTTAGGTATTTACTTTTAACGAAATCTGCATGATGGTACCTGCTTTACTGGAAGAGTGTACCTTTACTTTACCTTGATGGTATTCTTCTACGATTCTTTTTACCAAAGATAGCCCTAGGCCCCAACCTCTTTTTTTTGAGGTTACGCCGGGATTGAAAATCGTATGATGCTCTCCTTTTGCGATGCCATGACCCGTATCGGTGACCTGCACGTGTACATATTTTCCTTCGCGAATAATCTCAATTCTAATACTGCCCTTACCTTTCATGGCATCGATTCCATTTTTTACCAAATTTTCTATGGTCCAATGGTATAATGAAGGGTTGAGCATAACCGGCAAAGCATCAACATGTGTTACAAATGCAAAATTAATAAGTTTTGAACTTCGTAATTTAAGATAGTCGAATGCTTCTTTGGTTTGCGCAACGATATCGTGCTCGTCTAGTTTGGGTAATGAGCCGATCTTCGAAAAACGTTCTGTAATGGTTTCCAATCGCGAAATGTCTTTTTCAATTTCGAGTGTAATATCGGGGTTGATGTTTTCGGTTTTAAGCAATTCGTTCCAACCCAATAATGAAGATAGGGGCGTGCCGATCTGGTGTGCTGTTTCTTTGGCCATACCGGCCCAAAGTTTGTTCTGTTCAGAAGCTTTGTTCGTTTTAAAGAAAAAGAAGATGACCGCACCGAATAAAAATATGATAAGAAGAAGTGCCAGCGGATAGTACTTTAGTTTGTTCAGCACCTCAGAATTGCCGTAGTACAATGTTTGAAGGTGATCCCCCTGGTCGTCAATTGAAATAGGGCTGTTCTCGCTGCGAAACTGTCTTATTTTTTTTTGAATGTATAAAGAATCGTCGGCCTGTGGCTTGGGAATGTTATTGGTTTTTATTGACCCGTCTTTATTGACCAAGATCATTGGGGTAGAGGTGTTGTTCTGAAAGACCTTAAGGGTCAGGTTGCCGAGTTCTATGTTTTCAGATGACTGTAAAAGCTCTAACTGTGCCGTTGCCCAAATTTCCATTTTATGCCGTTCTTCTTCCTTGAACTTTTTAAAGAAGCTGTTGGTGTTCCATAAGATAAGACTGACAATAGCAAAGGCCGCCACCAATAAAATGATGTTCGAAGTCTTGTTTTTCGGATTAAAGTTCATCCTAGCTTGGTATATATCAAAGATAACGCAAATTCGACTAAAAAGATACTTCGACCAGGGTAGGCTATTTGTCGCTGCTTGAAAATATGTACCTTTAGTACATGGCAAAAGAAATGATTTCAATACTTCCCTCGGCAATTCCGACATCAGAATTACACGGCTATCTTTTAGGGGCTGTCGGCCCCAGACCCATAGCATTTGCTAGTACTATAGATAAAAATGGAAGGCCCAATCTAGCGCCTTTCAGCTTTTTTAATGTCTTTAGTGCCAACCCGCCGCTCTTGATTTTTTCCCCTGCAAGAAGGGTTCGCGGCAATACCACAAAACACACTTTAGAGAATGTGCTTTATACCAAAGAAGTGGTCATCAATATTGTAAATTACGATATGGTACAACAAATGTCTTTGGCCAGTACAGAATACGCTGAAGGGGAAAACGAGTTTATAAAAACGGGCCTCACTATGTTAGCATCCGACATGGTGAAGCCATATCGCGTGGCGGAATCACCTGTTCAGTTCGAGTGTAAAGTGACCAAAGTGGAAGCCTTGGGAAAGGAAGGCGGCGCCGGAAACTTAGTGTTTTCAGAAGTTGTAAAAATACACATCGATGCCTCCATTTTAGATGAAAATGGCAGCATTGACCAGTATAAAATAGATCAAGTGGCACGAATGGGCGGCAATTGGTACAGTCGGGCCAATTTAGGACTGTTCGAAGTGCCAAAACCACTTTCTACCTTAGGGATGGGGGTTGATAAAATACCGGATCATATTCGATCGAGCAAGGTACTGACCGGAAACGAACTTGGTATGTTGGGCAATGTTGAGCGAATGCCATCGCAAAATGAAATTGATGAATTTTTGGCCGCCAATGTTGAAATAAAGCTTCTGATTAATGGTGCTAAAGTGGATAACATCCATAGTAAAGCAAAGGAATATTTGCAGCAAGGCCAAATATGGGAAGCTTGGATGACTCTTCTTGCATAATAAAAAGAATAGCACTTTTATGGTTGGAAGAATAACTACTGGTAAACCAGTATTTTTTTAGGGTTTTAGTTAGGTTAAGTGTTTCGACAGTGATAACCACTAATGAACCCTTACTATGAAATGCTTCCTTTCTTTTTACGTATTCTTTTTATTCGGCATTGTAATTATCAATGCGCAGAATAGCACATCAACCTTAGCGGAAAATAGAAATTCGTACGTTACTTTTAGCCTTTTGCCGATTACCGACCCTTTTGCGCCCCGTTTACGGGTTGGGTATACACAACATTTGGCACTTCATTGGAAAATTGGCTTGGACCTAGGTTTCGGCGACGAAAGTACTTCCCTTCTACCCAAGACTGACAATTATGGAGTTGAGTATTTTCTTTGGGAAGTACGACCTGAAATCTATTATATTTTTAATCCGAACACGAAAACTTTGAAATATGTATCTATTGAAATGTTCTATATAGATCAAGAACATGTTTTTGAGAATGGTGATTATTCTCCAGAAGACGGCGGAAGTGATTATCGGTTCGATAGGGCCGATTTTGAACGTCAGAAATATGGCATGCACTTTAAGTTCGGGTTGTTTTTAAATTTGGGCAAACATATTGGATTTAACTTTTATGGGGGTGTGGGTTTTCGGTTTGTCAACAAACAATATTCTAATTTCGTCAACCGTGAAGAAGCCGATATTTTCAGAGAATGGTTTACAACGCCCTACACAGACGAAGGGGCTAACTTTTTGCCAATGCCCTCTTTGGGCATAAAATTCTATTATAAAATCTAACGGTCGATAATAACTAATAACTTGTTTTCTTTTTGTTAGGTGGATTCTCGGATTACCGCTATTTTTAAAAGCTTTAAAATATTTATTAGTTAACATATAATTCATAGTCATGGAAGTACAAGGAAAAGTAAAAATGATCGGCGAAACCCAAACTTTTGGTAATAACGGTTTTAGAAAAAGAGAACTGGTCGTCACCACAGAAGAGCAATACCCGCAGCATATCATGATCGAGTTTGTACAAGACAAAACAGACCTGCTCAACAATTATGGGGTAGGGCAAGACGTTAAGGTAAGTATCAATCTTAGAGGGCGCGAATGGACCAACCCACAGGGCGAGGTAAAGTATTTCAACTCTATTCAAGGATGGCGAATTGAAAGTCTTCAACCAGCTGCGGGCAATAGCGAAATGCCACCGGTTCCACCAATGGAGGCATTTGAGCCAGCCAACAATATTAACGAAGAAGAACATGACGATTTACCTTTCTAAATCGAAAATTGCTTGAGGGTAGTCGAAGGTTGTCACTTCTAGGTGCGACTAATAATGAAACAATCAGACCTGTCTAGTTTCTAAAACCTGACAGGTCTTTTTTTGTAAAGTTTCTGTATTTTTAAAAGAAAAACCGTGCAAAAGGAAGGGAGTCAAAATGGCATTAGATTCTTGAGTAAGGATCTGTATTTCCCTCCGGTAGAACATGCAAACTCAGAAGGACTTCTGGCCGTAGGCGGTGACCTTTCGCCCGAACGTCTGGTGCTGGCTTATGAGAGTGGTATTTTTCCGTGGTTTAACGAAGACAGCTTAATTTTATGGTGGAGTCCGGATCCGAGAATGGTCTTGTTTCCTCATAAAATAAAAATCTCGAGAAGTATGCGAAAAGTACTTAAGAGCGGTCAATTTAAACTGACCAAGAATACCTGTTTCGAAGCGGTGCTAGATCAGTGTTCTACCGTACCCAGAGAAGGGCAGCAAGGTACGTGGATCACCGATAACATGAAAGAAGCCTACCTGCAGTTATATCAAAAAGAGATTGTAAAATCTTATGAAGTTTGGGAAAACAACGAACTCGTTGGGGGTTTGTACGGAATAGATCTAGGAAATATTTTTTGTGGTGAAAGCATGTTCAGCAACGTGAGCAATGCGTCTAAGTTTGCGTTTATCAACTTGGCGCAAGAACTGCAGCACAAGAATTACAGTCTTATCGATTGTCAAGTATATACCCAGCATTTAGAAAGTTTGGGGGCTGAAGAAATCTCTAGGTCGGCGTTTGTTAATTTTTTGAAGAAAACAACTCAATAAAGTACACGGTCATGGTTGGCAGGCAGAGATTGCTTCAATCTTTTAAGGTTTCCTTCACCATCAAATAGGGCATCATATTTGGTTTTTTTGCCATTTTTTTTCGCGACTATCAAGAATCGATATTTGTTGGATGGTAAAATCATATTTTGAAAGGCATCCTTTAAAAATTGACTTTGTGTTCTATTAGATTCAATGCCGTACTCTTGAAAAATTCGTTTGACCTTAAACGTTTCAAAGTTGTTGAGAAAATAAGATTCCACCGTGGAATAGAGGTCTGAACTTAAATCAACCACTTTTACTTGAAATCCTATTTTTTGGAGCGCCCCATCGGCATCAAAATCCATATGGTATTTTAATCGGTCTTTCTTGAATTTTGCTGAAAATCGAGTTGAGGCAGTATCCACCTCTTTATAGAATTTTAAGTTTTTGATGTGCTCCGTGTTGTCAGTAACAAAGGAAGTAGCTACTTCGGGAAACTGTGCTTTAAGAATACGGTGTTCACTTTCATAGTTGTTTTGTGCTGAAGCAAAGGTCCCGATGAAGAGAAAAAATACTACTACTACACTATTTTTTAGTTTCATTTTTGACTTTTAATTTGCTATACGCTATACGCTGTAAGTATTGAGCATCCAACATCATTCAAACCTCTTCATGCCGAAAACACGCTACCTCATGATCATTGACCATACCTGTGGCCTGCATGTGGGCATAGACTACGGTGCTTCCTACGAATTTGAAGCCTCGTTTTTTCAGGTCCTTGCTTAAGGCATCTGAGATTTCGGTGTTCGCTGGGGCTTCTTTATAAAATTTTACTTTGTTCTTGATCGGATTTGCGTTTACAAAGCCCCAGATATATTGACTAAAACTGCCGAATTCTTTTTGTACTTCCATAAACGCAATAGCATTGGAAACTGTTGCCCTGACTTTCAATTTATTCCGTACAATACCTTCGTTTTGTAATAACGATTCAATTTTGGTCTCGTTGTACTTTGCAATTTTTTTATAGTCGAAGCTATCAAAAGCCTTTCTAAAATTGTCGCGTTTTCGCAATATAGTGATCCAACTGAGTCCTGCCTGAAAGGTTTCTAAGATCAAGAATTCAAAAATAGTGGCATCGTCTTTTACAGGTACGCCCCATTCTTCGTCATGATAGGCTTCGTAGAGTTCGTCTCCTTTGCACCAGCCGCATCTGTGTTTTTCCATACATTAAAGATATGGTAAAAATAAAAACCTTGCGCGCCAGGTCGAGCAAGGTTTTTGTACGCTTTAATTCTAGTTTTAAAGGGCTTGTAGGCGCATCTTTCTTTTATGATTTTACTAGCATTAGTTCTCCCTTGGCCAAGGCCTTGTCAATATCTGTAGGCAATGTGGGCCAAAACCTAAAAAAGTGACGACCATCTTTACGCCGGAGTACGACTTCTGTTTTTCCGGTTTTAGTTGCTACTTCTTCGGCGATTACCTTTATACCCTCTAAGGCATTATAATTCGCAAGTGCGCCTCTTTTAATGATGAAATTCTTTCGAGGTAGATCAATATGTTCGTACCCTGATGCCGATACGTCACCTAAAACGTATGTTGTTCCTGTTTTAATGAGGTTGTTGTTTTCTTGTGCGGGCAGTAGACCTATAGAAAGTAAGAATGCCGCAATAAATGCTGTTTTTCTCATAACTATTTTGTTTAACGTTACAAGGACTAAAATACAAATTATAAATAATTTTTAAGTATTACTATTGTTAAACAGTTGTTAAACTATTGATTTATGATAGTAATACTATTATATTTGAAGTATATTTTAAAATCAAATTTGAAATGGACCAGCTGTTACAATCATTTAAAATAGGAATCAACGAAAAGATCTACGTAAAAGACCCGGAGTCTTCTGATCTTGGAAAACGAATTATCGAAGAGAGTATTTTAATGATCCATGATATGGGTTTCGAGAGTTTTACCTTTAAGAAACTTGGCTTTAAAATAGGAAGCAACGAAAGTTCGATCTATCGCTATTTTGAAAATAAACATAAACTTCTGCTCTATCTCGCCTCGTGGTACTGGGGCTGGTTAGAATATCGGCTGGTTTTTTCGACTAACAGTATGGCCGATCATACCAGAAAACTAAAAAAGGCGATAGAGATCGTTACCAAGTCAACCGAAGTAGATTCTGCGTTTTCACATATTAACGAAGTGCTTTTGAACAAGATTGTCATCAACGAGTACTCAAAATCATACTTGACTAAAGAAGTAGATGTAGAAAACAAAGAGGGTTACTTTGTAATCTACAAAAGGTTGGTTAACCGTTTGAGCAGCATGATTACGGCAGTAGATGACCAGTATGCTTACCCAAGTAGTCTGGCCAGTACCGTGCTTGAAGGTTCTTTGCACCAGCATTTTTTAAAGGATCATTTTACCTCCTTGACCGATTGTCATGAGAATGGCGATCCCACGCAATATTTTACACAATTGGTTTTCAATTCGTTAAATACACTACCGAATGACTAAAAACGTTTTGACCGCTTGGCAGCGGTTAATGGGGCTGTTGAAACTCGATAAAAGAGATGTTCTGCAGACCTTTTATTATGCTGTTTTTGCAGGTCTCGTGAATCTTTCGTTGCCTTTAGGCATTCAGGCCATTATCAACCTGATACAGGGTGCACAGATCAGTACCTCATGGATCATTTTAGTCGTTTTGGTAACCGGAGGAGTGGCCTTTGGCGGCATTTTACAGTTGATGCAGATACGTATTATAGAAAACCTGCAGCAAAAGATATTTACTAGGGCCTCTTTTGAGTTTACCTATCGTTTTCCGAAAATAAAGATGAGTGAACTGCGCGACTATTACCCACCTGAACTGGCGAACCGTTTCTTCGATATTCTTACCGTTCAAAAAGGACTATCGAAACTTCTGTTAGATTTTCCGGCATCGTTGCTACAGATTGTTTTTGGCTTATTGCTACTATCTTTTTACCATCCATTCTTTATCATCTATGGTATTCTGCTACTGCTTTTAATCTATGTGGTCTTTAAGTTCACGGTTCAAAAAGGACTTGATACCAGCCTCGACGAATCAAAACAAAAATATAAGGTTGCACACTGGATACAAGAAGTAGCGCGATCTTTGGTCAGTTTTAAGCTTTCTGGCAAAACTAACTTGGCGGTAGATAAGAACGATACCTTAGTAACAGAGTATCTAACGGCACGCGAGGGGCATTTTCGCATTCTGGTCATACAGTTTATACAAATGATCG
Organism: Flavobacteriaceae bacterium; assembly: GCA_049667765.1. Taxonomy (GTDB): domain Bacteria; phylum Bacteroidota; class Bacteroidia; order Flavobacteriales; family Flavobacteriaceae; genus JBATIN01. Next base: position 231 of record JBATIN010000177.1, on the reverse strand, counting down.
GGTTTAAGGTATTGGTAACGGCCGGCTTGTTATTGATTGGGGGGTTATTGGTCTTGAACCAAGAAATGAACATAGGACAGTTTGTGGCGGCAGAAATCATAATTCTATTGGTCATCAGTTCGGTCGAGAAATTGATCCGTGGCCTTGAAACATTTTATGATCTGTTGACCTCTTTAGAAAAACTGGGGCAAGTAGTCGACAAAGAATTGGAAGATCAAGGCGGCGATACTC
>JBATIN010000176.1:0-11267 GCA_049667765.1 Flavobacteriaceae bacterium | reverse complement strand
AGTTCCGTTGCTTGTTCCTTGTACAAGGACATTTACCCCTGGTAGAGGGCCATCATTGGCATCGGTAACCGAACCCGATACCGTTTTGTTTTGTGCTAGTAAGGGGTATGTCCCGAAAATTAGCACTAAAAATACGAGCAGTTTTTTAGTCATAATGTTAATTTTTGATTAAGAGAGTTAGGATATTTTATTGTTAATTAATTGTGAATTTAAACCTTTTTTTTGATAAACCAAATGAGATTATTATAAATGTGTTCGTACACAAAAGGTTTTTAACAGGTTTTCGAAAACGATATAGTTTCTTTCAATTTTCAAGTTTTGGTGGGGTGTCCGTCTTTAATTGCGATTTACTCTTCGGCCCTCAATTAAAATGATACTTACTTGAATCCTAACAAGCTAGAAGTATTTTTCAGTTTCTCTCGATATCAAATATCCAATTGCCTGCGCAGGTCTTGTAAGTATATCTAAGGCAATACACGTTTTGTTTTTACTTCGCTTATGCAGCAAGATTCGGTTAGTCCATATAATAGGTAACGTTCTCGGCCGTAATGATATCGATGGGGAGTAACACTTCTGCGGGGATGTTTTTTCCAAAAAGGAAATGTTCTGCTAGGTAATTAATGCCAAGGTAGGCCTGTCGATGTGGTTTTTGGTGAATTAAGAAGTCAATTCTGCCGTCCTTTAAATAGTTTATGTTTTCGCGTAACAGGTCGTAACCGAGCACAAGTGTGTTTTTTGTAGCCGTACCCAAGGCATCAATTATTTTGTAGGCTTTTGAGTTGGTCACAAATATTACGGCCAACTTCGGATTTTCGTTTAGAAAGTTAGACACTTCCGATCTAAAGGCGGCTTCGTCAAGCGTATTAAAATGTTTTGATAGAATAGATAAGGAAGCATTCTTGTCTGCAAAGTAGCTTTTAAAGCCAGATTCTTTTAAGAGCATATGGGGTTCTATATTCACATGCACTATAGCCACATTAGCTTGAACGCCCACCATTTTATCGATAAGGCTGGCTGCCACACGCCCACTTTGATACAGATCTTGACCTATAAATATAGTACGCTGTTTAGAATCAATATAATTGTTGAACAAGGCGACCAATATCTTCTCTTTTTTACATCTATCTAAAATGGCATCTGCTTCTTTTTGAAAAGCAGGCGCCATTAATAGCGCATCGGGTGACAATGACAAGGCCTCTTCTGATTTTTGTTGAAAGGATTTTTTTTCATTAGTGGAGTAATAAAATTCATCGACCAATACACCAAAGGGTTTAAACTCCTTAATCGCGTCATAAATACCTTGACGTGCTTGAATCCAATACGCGTCTTCATCACAATTAGGCATCAAAACGCCAATGCGGTATATTTTGTTATGCTTCAAATTTCTCGCCATCGGGTTCGGCTGGTAGTCGATGTCCCTTAATACCTTTTCAACGTTCTTAAGTGCCTTTTCTGAAACCTTACCACGATTATGCAAGACACGATCTACCGTACCCTTTGATACGCCGGCCAGGTTGGCAATGTCTTTTATGGTGTGTTTTTTGTTATTCATGCGATGGCAACATGTCATTCATATTGAACAATCAAATAAATTGTACATACTGTATGCATACAATTAAGTTGGTGCTAAATATATGTTTTATTTCAAATACAATGTACAATCAAATTTATGAAGAGGTTTCCTCGAGTATCCAGAGTTAACTACTTCGAGGCTTGCCTCGAAATTAAAACATTTTTTCTTTTAAACGCCTCGTGGGCCTGCCCCCAAGGTAGTTTATAAGACCTAAGTTAAATGTGTGAAAATGAAGACTTATGAAGTAAAAGAAGATTTTTTCAACAAGCGATCAAAGACTTCAAGAATAAATGAAATAAAAATAACCATGGCGGCCCCAATGAAGTTGAGCCATAGGTACCCCAGCTTTTCCTCGCCCGATGGGTAAATGTGTATATAATTGTAATATATAATGCAAATCACTATCTGGGTCAATATAGCCGCAACGAAAACAGCGTTGCCTCTAACGAATTTAAAGAAGAAGGCCAATAGGAATATTCCCAATACATTCCCGTAGAAAATGGAACCAATAATATTTACCAGTTGAATCAGGTTATCGAAAAGATTGGCGACGCACGCAATTAAAATCGCAATAATTCCCCATAACAAGGTAAAGCCTTTTGATGCGGTTACATAATGTTTTTGGCTGTACGCGCCCTTTGCGTTACGCTTATAAAGATCCAAGGCGGTTATGGTGCCCAGGGCATTTAATTCTGAAGCAGTTGAAGACATGGCCGCCGAAAGTATAACGGCCAAGAGTAGACCGATAAGTCCCTTTGGTAGGTTGTGTAATATAAAATGAATGAACACATAGTCCTTATCATTGGTTTCTGCCCCTTCGTCCGCTTGCTTGATCAATGATTTTGCAGCAACCCTGTTAGTACTATCTTTTTTGTTGAGAGCAATAATATGCAATTTGGCAGCTTCAATGGCCGTGAATTCTTTGAGTTCCAAGGCAACGGAGAATTCATCTTGTGCAATTTTCTTGTCAACCTCAAGTACTTTTTGCTCTTCTTGAAGCAATTTATAATCGTCAGAAAATTCTGATTCCATAACCGTTTTGGTGGCCGACGGATTAAAATTTAAAGGAGATGGATTGTATTGGTAAAACACAAAGACCATGACCCCGACCAAAAGAATGAAGAATTGCATCGGGATTTTGAAAATGCCATTAAAAACCAAGCCTAATTGACTTTCACGCACCGATTTTCCAGACAAATACCGCTGCACTTGGCTTTGGTCAGTGCCAAAATAGGATAAGGCAAGAAAGAGACCTCCGGTGATTCCGCTCCAAAATGTGTATCTACTTTTGGTATCGAGACTGAAATCTAGAATTTTCAACTTGTCACTGGCGCCGGCAATTTTTAAGGCTTTGCTAAAATTGATGTCTGCCGGAAGATTTCCTAAAATAAAAAAGAAGGTGATGAACATACCGGTCATGATGATGAACATCTGTTGTTTTTGGGTTACGCTAACTGCCTTGGTTCCACCGGAAACGGTATAAATGATAACCAGACTCCCAATAATAATATTCAAGGTTTGAAGGTCCCAGCCTAAAATGGCAGATAATATGATAGAAGGTGCAAAAATAGTAATGCCTGCTGCCAGACCACGCTGAATTAAAAACAGAATTGCGGCCAGGGACCTTGTTTTTAGATCGAAGCGATTTTCAAGAAATTCATATGCCGTGTAGACTTTAAGCCGATGATAAATAGGAACAAAGACCAGACATATAATAATCATGGCGATTGGTAGCCCGAAATAGAACTGTACAAAACCCATTCCGTCATGAAAGGCTTGTCCGGGTGTAGACAAGAAAGTAATGGCACTGGCCTGTGTGGCCATCACCGACAGGCCAATGGTCCACCATTTGGCATCATTTCCCCCCCGTACATAATCTTGGACATTTTGACTGCCTTTGGTCTTCCACACTCCGTATACGACAATGAAGAATAGGGTACTAACGAGTATGGTCCAGTCTAAAGTTCCTAAGGTTCCCATATTACATATTGGCGGTCATTAGATAATAGAAGTAGAATACATACAGCACGTTCAATATAAGCACTATGGAGTATTCTTTTTTCCAAACAAAACGGTCTTGGTCTTTCATCCTTTTATTTGCTCTGTTTTTTCAATCTTTTTTTTGCCGATCGATAACATATTCGCGAATAGCTTATAGGCCCCGGGGACCCCTTCGGGCAATTCCCTAAAAAAGCTCAGGCCGGTGTAAATATAATTCCCTTTGCCATAAGGTGCTACTAAAAGACTACCTTTTGTAGGTTTTTCGCCCTCATCGTTCATTTCTAAAATGGGTGTGAACTTACTATTCCATTTTTCAGGAAAATAAAGTCCCCGTTCTTGGATCCATCCATCAAAGTCACTTTTATTGATCTTGTTCGGAAAATTGACCAAGGCATGGTCTTTGGCGATAATTTCAACAGGAGAGTTTTCGTCGGTAACACGTTCTCGAGACAAGGTAAGGTCGTATGGGGCTATATTTTCAAACTGGTCCGCCCATCGTCCGGCAGTGTTATATTGTACAATTAAATTGCCGCCTTGCTTCACATAATCCAGCAAAACAGGTTGTTTGAATTTTAGTTCATCAACTACATTATAGGCGCGAATACCTACGACTACAGCGTCATATTTTTTTAACGTTGATGCCGAAATAGCATTGGGTTCAATACCTTCAACATTGTACCCGATCTGTTTTAGGCTTTCGGGCACAGCATCGCCTGCGCCCATAATATAACCGATATTTTCACCCACTTTTTCAATGTTCAAGCGCACCACTTTGGCCTCGGCATTTTGCAGCACCGACTGGGTAGGTATATGGTCGTAGGCGATGGTAATCAATTCTTTGCTATTGTGATTGCCGTTGATCTTGATGATAGGGGCAATGTAATTTTCGTTTTCTTCCGCTGGGGGCCATAATTTAAAAACTATGGTTTTTTGATCACCTTTTTTTGCAATCTCAAATGCCTGTGTTTCCTTTTCCACTTTCCAGCCTTGTCCAAAGCATAGTTGTACTTCACCATTAATATTATCCTGATGTGCTTTTATGGTGACCGGTATTTCCTTTGCTTGGCTATCGGCAAAAATTAAGACTTTGTCCGCAAAACTTGCGGTCGCTTCGGGTACGATTTCAAAAGGTTCGTATAGTTCCCCCTTATCAGGTTTGGCAAACCGGTTCACGATAGGTTTTTCAAAGAGTATGGAATAGCCGTTGAAATCAAGTTCAAAACGGGCTTGAAAAGCCCTTGGGGTCTCTGGTTTGCCAATGAGTTTTTGATCATCGACCTTATACATTCCCAAACTTCCTTTTTCATTTAGCCAATATGCACTGGTATATGGGGTGTTTTTAGGAATTATTAGTTCCATTTCAAGCGTATGACCTTCATTGTTTTTTAAAGTGATGTTCGGTTTCAAGGTTGAACCGGTAGAAAGGATGTCAACTGATTTTAACGCAACCGGAACAGAAGACCTATTTAAAACTTCGACACTCACATTTATAGTTTCTCCTGGGTTGGCAAAAGCAGCATCTGTGGTGGCCTCAAGGTACAGTCCAGCAACCGATAGTATCAGATTTTTTAGTTCTTCCGATTTTAAAGTTCGCCAATGATCATCTTTTATTTCTTGCAAGGCTTTGTAAGCTTCTAACAATTGCGGAAGATGTTTCGCGGGGTCTACGAAATTGAAATTATTTTCCACAGCATAAAGAAGCTTTCCTACCGTATCGCCCCCTTCAATTCTAGACCAAGTTGTGTCGATTCCTTCAAAAATATTATGATTATCAGTTGGCATGTCACCCTTCAACAATTCAAGATATTCGTTTTCCGATCCACGGGTTGACAACCTGCCAAAACCTTGGCATAGGTGTTGACTACTGGCCATCGCCGCTACTTCATTGTTCGATAATCCCAAAATGGGATAAAAGACCCCAATATCGACATTCATCATTTTTGATTTATCGGCCGCTTGAAATTTTTCCTCACTGCCATAAAACCACCATGAGGTATTGAAGAAGATACGTTTGGGTTGCCATGTCTGTGTCAAGGTTAATTGATCGGCATAGGCATTCGCATCGTTGGCCAGGTCAAAGGCGTCAACACTCAACATTGCCGAAGAAGTATGATGCCCGTGTGTGCTACCGGGACTTCGATGATCGAAACGATTGATGATGACATCGGGCTTTAAATTACGGATGACCCATACAACATCGCCTAAAACCGATTCTTTATTCCATATTTTAAGGGTTTCATCAGGATGTTTTGAATACCCGAAGTCTACGGCACGGGTAAAAAATTGTTCGCCACCATCAACACGTCTGGCCGCAAGCAGTTCCTGCGTACGCAATACACCCAACAGTTCACGCAGTTCAGGACCGATCAAGTTCTGTCCACCATCACCTCTGGTTAACGACAAATAAGCGGTTTTGGCATGCACATTGTTTTCTAAATATGAAATGAGCCTAGTGTTTTCATCATCGGGGTGCGCCGCAATGTATAAGGCCGTTCCTAAAAAATTCAATTTCTGTAAGGAATGGTAGATGTCCGCTGAGGATGGCTTTTTAGGCACTTGGGAAAAACAAATATTTGCTACACATAAAAAAGTAGCAAACAATACGGTAAAATAACGCATGTATTTGTATTTAGTTGGCTTTCAAAGATAGAAAGATAAAACCCTATAGCGACTTTTTTAGAACTTCTTTAACAGACTACAGAATTTCACTGTCTTCTGTATTATCTTCATAATTGTATACTACCGTTACGGCCTTTTGAATCATAAGATTGTTTGGATAAACAAGAAGTTCGCCGTTGTCTTTTCTTAAATTGACATGAAATGCCTTAATATCCTCAATGAGATAGGGCTCTTCTGAAATGGTTTCCTTATCTAAAATCTTTATGCGATCCCCGATTTTAAAAGGAAAAGAGAAAAATAAAATTACCCCAGCCGTAATATTGCTCAAAATTGACCAACTGGCAAAAAGCGCCACCCCTATAACGGCAAAGACCGAAGAAAACAGAATGCCCAAATCTTTAAAGTTTACCCCCCAAATGAACGCGAGTGCACCGAAACCTAAAAAAGATAATAGAAACGAGACATATTTGGTTATTAAGATCGTGCGCGCTTCAACTATATCGCTAATTCGGCCAATTCTACGAATTGTTTTGTTGATTAAAAAACGAAGTATCAAAAGCACTAGTAATGTTACTGTAGAAGCAAACAGTTCACTCTGGTGATTGGCGATAAAATTTTCCATAAATTATAATCCTAGGCTATCGCGCAAAGATAGATGGTTATTTCCATTTTGTTGCCAGTAGGGGGACTTAAACGCTTTTAATTTTGTGGCGGTGGAAGTCATTATTCTGGCATTTTCCCCGAAACCGCTTTTACTGCTCTCCGACCAACTTTCAATGCTGTACGGGAAAGTAGGAGTGAAGTTAATTGTTAAAGTCCGCTCAAGAAGTGGATACTTGATTTCATAAGAATTTAAGGTGTCATTCTTAGTTAAGGTAGCTTCTGCGGCAAAGGCTTTTAGTTCTTTGTGCGATAATCTAATATATTCCAAAGATGGAATGATTTCGAGCTGGCCAACGGGTAAGGAAGCAGGATCGATCCGTAGTTTGTTCCAAAGTTCGTTCTCGAGAATTGTTTTTTCTAGTATAATTTCTTGGTCTGCCTCAGATTCAAAATACGAATGGGAGGTCACTTCAAATGCATCGCGGCTATTCAATTGGGCATACACATGACCACACCATTCCTGTGCGGAAAACGAGACTTTTAGCGCATGTTGATTGTTATGTACAGGATAAAAACTACTGGTCATAATAGAGTAAGGGTATATACCTGTCAAGTAGTTTTTGGTACTGTTGAGTTTTAAAACAGGGATATTGCTTTTCTCGTTACCGTCTGCCTTTACTTGTTTTTGGGGCAGAAAGGGTTCTGTTACGTAAATGAGTACAGCGGTACCTTCGCGCATTTCTCCATAGCGTGCTTGTTCGAGCCGATAGGAGGTGATTTCAGCTTCCCCGGCATACCAGTATTTTTTAAAATCTTCTGACAGCTTTTTTTTAGCGAGGTTCTCACTAGGGGTGTCACTTTTTTCGATAGTCGTGCCATTCTCCGTAATTGTTTCCTTACACGCCGATACTATGGCAAAAATACCTGCTATGAGCAGTACCGAAAGTTCTAATCGTATCCAAGTTTTCATGGGTTTCAAATTTACTCGATAATCGTGGTTAATATTCTCTAGGCTTTACGTCGAAATCTACTGTTAACTTATTTTCTAGGCCTTGAAGGCTATTCACAACGTAGTCTGATACTAAGGTACCAAGTTTTTTACATTATAAAAATAGGTTACCGGGCAAAAAGCTTCATGACATGAAAGGAATCAATCGACCTGTTCACACATTTGTACCAGCGTAGTATACACCAATTGTGTAGGCAGACCGACCACATTGGTATAAGAACCTTGAATCTCTTCTATACCGATCAGACCGATCCATTCCTGTATTCCATAAGCACCAGCCTTGTCAAAAGGCTTGTAGTGGGCTATATAATAATTTATTTCGGCATCGGTCAACGATTTGAACTTGACCTTGGTGATCTGTTGTACTACTTTCTGCCAAGTAAGGGTTGTAAAACAAACCGAGGTAATCACCTCATGCCAGTCACCTGATAGCTTCCGTAGCATATCAAAAGCTTCGTTGGCATCCGCCGCTTTGGCCAACGATTCGTTTTTATGCCATACTACGGTGTCCGAGGTGATTAAGATTTCTTTGGTTTTCAGGGTACCTGTAAATCCGCTCGCTTTTAAGACGGCCAGATAGTCAGATATTTGGTTGGCTTTAAGTTCTTGCGGATAAACTTCTTCAACCGGTTTTATGCGTACTTCAAAATCGAGCCCCATTTCTTGAAAGAAGCTTTGCCTGCGTGGGGAAGCCGAGGCCAAAATGATTTTAAATGACTTTAATCTATCGTTCAGCACCATATATTAGGCATTTTTTGCGTCAAAATTAGCATGCCAATCACCACGCACTTTTAATACTTGTTCAATGACATCTCGCACGCATTCATCGCCGCCTTTTTTGTGTGAAATGTATTTAGCTACTGCTTTAACTTCTGGTACGGCATCTTGCGGGCAACAAGGTAATGCTACCATTTGCATCGGGGGAATATCGGGCAGGTCATCACCCATATAAAGCACATTTTCGGGCTTTAAATTGTAAATGTCCAAATACTCCTTTAGCGGTTCAGCTTTGTAATGGGCGCCCATATAAATATCGGTAACCCCGAGTCCCTTTAATCGTTCTCGCACCCCTTCATTGGTGCCGCCAGTGATCATACAGACCTTGTACCCCTTTTGTAACGCTGATTTAAGGGCATAACCATCTTTAACGCTCATTTTTCTCAGCATTTCTCCTTTGGTTGTAATAAGTAATGTACCGTCGGTGAAAACGCCATCTACATCAAAGACAAAAGTGGTGATGTCCTTTAAATATTCTTTATAACTTTTTTTCATATAGTGTTGAGATTGATTGGCTCATTAGCCTGTAGATTTCACTGTATTCTTTATGGTCTTTTAAAAGCGAGAGGTGTTTTTTCATTGCGCTGAGATCTCCGCGTTTTGAAGGTCCGGTCTGGGCATCTTTTGGTGATAAGGTGTCCATTTTTTTTGCGGTCTCCGAGATCAACGGATGGAGCAAGGTAAAAGGTAGATTATGATCGGTAGCGATCGTTTCGCCAATTTGATACAAATGGTTGACAAAATTATTAACAAATACTGCTGAAAGATGTAAATAGGCCCGCTTTTCAGAACTTACCGTATGTACATTATCGGAAATTAGGGAGGCCAACAGATTTAGCAATTCAAGATCTTTTGGGGTTTCAGCCTCTATGCAAATAGGTGTTTTCCGAAGGTCGACCTTACGTTCTTTACTAAAGGTTTGCAAAGGATAAAACGCGCCTCTTCGTACTTTTTTTGGAAGCGAATCAATGGCAACACTGCCCGAAGTATGCACTAAAAGGCCCTTTACGGAGCTAAATTTTTGGGCCACTGCACTAATAGAATCATCACTCACCGCTAGAATAAAAATATCGGCTTCTTTAATAGCCCCATCGAAGGGAGAATACTCATGTTCGTTGCCTAAAACGTCTTGCTTCCTACCAAAAACCTGAACGATTTCCACCTCCATTGCGGCCGATAAGGTTTGGTATAAATGATGGGCGACATTTCCAGTGCCCATAAGCGATACTTTCATCATGTTGTAAAACTAGGAATATATTTTCATGTAACTAAAGTCCTTTAATCTTCATTTCAATAATAGATTTTGTCCTAAGTTGATGATGTTTGTTAAATACACTACTATCTTTCTTAAATACCTTATTTTTGCATGCTGAAAACCAAATGAAAACGAATGACTGATTTGCTAAAAAAGATTTTTTTCTCGACGCGATTAATGGCCATTTTGTTTTTGGTTTTCGCAACGGCCATGGCCTTCGGCACTTTTATAGAAAGTAAATATAGCACCGAGACCGCCAGAATCTGGATTTATAATGCGACCTGGTTCGAGGTTATCATGGTCTTTTTTGTCATCAATTTTATTGGCAATATGTACCGCTATCGTCTTCTGCGATGGGAGAAATGGCCTGTACTTACCTTGCACCTATCATGGGTCTTGATTATTATCGGTGCCTTCATCACTCGTTACATCAGTTTTGAGGGAATGATGCCCATTCGGGAAGGTAAAACAGAAAAAGTATTCTATTCCGATAAGACTTTTTTAACCGCCTATATCGATGGTGAGATAGATGGAGAACCCAAAAGAAAAGTACTTCAAAATGACCTTATTGTTACCCCCGAAGCCCTAAAGTCGAACTTGCCATGGCACGAAGATTATAATGGACAAGAATTTTCAATATCCTATGTCGATTTCATTAAAGGGGCAAAGCTTGGGCTGATTGCCGATGAAAATGGTCAGGAATACCTTAAAATAGTGGAGGCGGGTACTGGCCAACGCGAAGAGCATTATTTAGAAAACGGGGTGGTTACCAACATCCACAATGTATTGTTTGCCCTTAACAAGCCTACCGAAGGGGCCATTAATATTATAACCACCGATTCTACCTATCAAATAAAATCGCCATTCGAGGGTAGTTTTTTACGCATGGCCGACCAGCTGCAAGGTCAGGTGGCAAAAGACAGTTTACAAACCTTTCAATTGCGCTCACTATATAATATGGCGGGAATGCAGTTCGTAATTCCAGAGCCATTGATCAAGGGGTCTTATGGTATTGTACAGGTGCCCAAAGAAGAAATTACGCCGGCAACACAAGATGCTTTAATACTGGAAGTTTCCAGCAATGGTGAAACAGTTCAGAAAAAAATTCTGGGCGGAAAAGGCAGTTCTAATTTTTCTGAAAAATTTACGCTAAGCGGACTCGATATTGCGTTGGCCTATGGCTCTAAGGTGTATGAGTTGCCTTTCGCTATAAAACTGAACGATTTTATCGCTGAAAAATATCCTGGTACCGAAAATGGGTACAAATCATATATGAGCAAGATTTCTGTGGAAGATGAGCGCCCATTCGATTATGACATTTTCATGAACCATATACTGGATCACAAAGGATATCGGTTTTTTCAAGCCAGTTTTAATCCCGATGAAAAAGGAACGATACTTTCTGTAAATCATGATAGGTGGGGTACTTG